>NZ_CFHOXV010000008.1:99162-144834 GCF_984505615.1 Alteromonas sp.
AGCATCAGGGAGACATGCTTATGTTTTTCCGCACATTGCTCTATGGTATCGATAAAGGCATAGCGGTTTGGAATTGTCGCCAAACTTTGATGTAGACGGCTCATATCAGGTGGCAATCCGGTCACTGAAATTTTCTTTTATTATTATTTATCTATAAAAACATGCGGGAGCCAGTCCCGCAACCATTCTTTTGTATTAACGCATATATAAGAAAGTACCTGAACATTTAATCAGACAAATGGTGTGTTTACCAAGTTAGATAGTCGTAAATGTTTAAACTTTAGTATAAAGACACGAAATTCAATTTTTAACACAAGAATTAACTTCACAAATAAAAATGAAATTTTAAAACCATTATAACATTTCAATGGAATTATTATTTCATCTACGTTATTGTATGCCGCAATGAGTGAACACGATCAGCAGATGAGGATGAGCAATGCCTGAGTTACTCTCGAAATATCGCGCGCCTGAAACTGATACCTGTACCCAGGATATTTCTCCTGAGTCCGCAGGTTGGAAGTACGTAGGCTTTGAAGTTTTTGAACTGAAAGAGGGCGAAACCCTTTCTCAACAAACCGGAGACAAAGAAGTTTGCCTGGTACTGGTAGCTGGTAAAGCCAACATCAAATCAAAAACGCTCGATCTGAACAACATTGGCGACCGCATGAGCCCCTTCGAGCGAAAAAAGCCCTATGCCGTTTATCTGCCTGATGGTGACGAATTTAGCTTAACAGCCACTACAGATGTCGAAGTGGCAGTATGCAAAGCGCCCGGCAAAGGTGGCGTAAAGGCACGCCTGATTACGCCGGATGACATTGGTTCAGAATCCCGCGGGAAGGGTTTCAATAAGCGACACGTACATAACATCTTGCCAGAAACAGAGCCCGCTGACAGCCTGCTGGTAGTAGAGGTGTACACCGACGAAGGCAATACCAGCTCTTATCCTTCGCATAAACACGATCAGGATAATGCCCCACACGAAACCTACCTGGAAGAAACCTATTATCATCGTATTGACCCGCCCCAGGGCTTTGTATTCCAGCGTGTTTACACTGAAGATGGTGAGATTGATGAATCGATGGCTGCTTACAATAAAGATGTAGTCATGGTGCCCAAAGGCTACCACCCTGTTGCTACCTTAGCCGGCTACAACAGCTATTACCTGAACGTAATGGCAGGCCCCGACAGACGCTGGTGTTTTGTCTGGGAAGAAGCACACAACTGGGTTAATTCGCCCGCATACGGAGAATAAACTCCGTACGCACCCTGTCATCCGTTGTGGTTGGGTATAAACGGATGATTTTATGGCCTGCTCATTTGAGCAGGCCTTTTTTATATCCAATGGCGGGGAAAAATGCCCAAACTAGTTCCCGGAAACAGCCACCGATTGACCTGCAGAGGCAAGCTTTTGCTTACGACCGGCCCGTAAGCTACCAATGGCATTCACAATAAGCGCAAAGAAAATCAGCCCCATACCACTTAATGCCATAACACTGAGTGATTCATGTAACCACCAGGCACTCAATATAGCGACCCACACCGGCTCCAGAGTCATCACAATTGCTCCCTGCCCTTCCGGCGACATACTCTGTGCCTTGAGTAAAAACAGAAACCGTAAACAGGTGGCCAGTACAATACTGAGTGCCAACCAGTGCCATACGCCATCGACGGATTGCGTGGCATCCCGCTCCCAGAACAAAAATGCAATAAAACATACGGTTCCCGCAGCAATTAGCTGAAAGCAGGTTTGTGTTACGGGTGGTATGTCAGCGCAGTATTTGCCATTTACGTTAAAGTACAGCGCATACAATACGGCAGACAGTAGAAACAAAATATCGGAAGGCGCCAAAGCGAAGCCGTGTCGTAGCGCAAGCAACCCAAGCCCCGGCATGGCGATGGCCACAGCCAGCCAGGTATGAGGCTGGGCGCGATAGCCAAACATCAGGCCAGTGACAGGAATAAGCAAAAAGCTCAGACTGATAAGAAACGCACCGACGCCAAGCCCTTCAGACAACATTAACGCAAAGCCCCACAACGCGGTTTGTGCGCCAAGCAGACAACCCGTTAAAAGTGCACGGGTTCGCTTTGATGAAGAGGTACTCAGTACCTGCTTAGGCTTCATACCGCCAACCATGATCCCCGAACTGACAAAGCGGATTGCCAGAAAAAACATGGGCGTCATGGCAGTGATCACAAATTTAGAAAACAACCAGCCCGATGCAGCCAATAATGTTACGACTACGAGTAATAAATGAGCATAAAGCCCTGAGCTTTGTGCGTTGTTTTGCAAATGAAACTCTCCTTAAATAAAAACCCCCGCGTAATGCGGGGGCCTGATAATATTTCCCGGTAATCAACCGTAAAACGGTGGTCTTGGCGGCATGTTGATGGCCTCAACCTGACCGGTTTCCTGCGCTTTAACACAGGCATCACTGGCAACGGCTGCGGCAAAGCCGTCCCAGGAAGTGGGTCCGGTAAGTTCGCGAACCTTGATACCATCGATGAAGTCTTGTAACTCAACATCGTAGGCATCAATAAAGCGTTTTTTCCAATCTGTCAGCAATGTTTGCGACAATTTCGCTTCTTTGCGGGTAGTAATAGAAACCGGCTCTGGCAAATTAGCCACCCCTTCTTCACCCACCACCGAACACTGAATGTCATAGCCATACTTACAGTTTACGAACACTTCAACGTCGATACGCACACCTTTTGCTGTTTCCAGCAGCACAATTTGTGGATCAGCCAGTTTACTGTGGCTGTACCTGGTCGTGCGCGGGAAGATCACCTGGGCAGAAACATAGTCATCGTCCAGTAACCAGCGCAATACATCCAGTTCGTGTACCAGTGTGTCCTGAATGGCCATGGGAGTGATATAGGCTTCAGGCACCTCGGGGTTACGGTGCGCGCAGTGTACCATTAGCGGCTCACCAATCTCGCCATCGTCGATAGCTTGCTTCAGTAAGCGGTAGCCTGCATCGTAAGGACGCATAAAGCCAACTTGTACTAAACGTTTTCCGTGGGCAATTTCAGCATCGACAATTTTACGGCAGCCTTCAGCCGTTGTTGCCAACGGCTTTTCGCAGAAGACATACTTACCCGCTTCAATAGCCGCAAGTACATACTCTTCGTGGGTCGGGCCCCAGCTGGTTACCAGCACCGCATCCACGTCACCAGCGGCAATCAGTTCATGACCGTCACCATAGATTTCTGCATTCAAGCCAAGATTTGCTTTTACTTTCTCAGCGTTTTCACGATTCACATCGGTAAGTGCAACCACTTCTGCACCTACCAGCACTTTTGATAAACGGCGTGCGTGATCAGCACCAATTGCACCCGTTCCGATAACACCAACTCTGACTTTCATCTTATTCTCCAACACAATTAGCGCCAGTATTTGTCGACGTAACGCTGAATTTCTTCACGCATGAATTTCGAAGACGCTTCTGCGCTTTCTTCCCATGCAAATACACAACTTGAGAGCACGCCATCGAAGCCGACTTCGTGCAACGTTTTAAAGAACACATCCCAGTCGATCTCACCTTCGCCCATATTCAGGTGCTGGTGAACCCGCGCATTCGAGCCCGGCGGGTTTACGATGTAGCGCAGTTGCGACGAGGCTTTGTGGTTAAATGTGTCAGCCACCCGCGCATGCACCAGTTCGCCCTTTGTCGCACGGATAGACTCGGCTAGATCATCTCCGTAATAATAAGAGTGAGGAGCGATGTACGATGCTTTAATGGCTTTCGAATTGATCGTTTTGATGATTTCCATTGCCGGATGGATTTCTTCCACCCAATCTTCAGGATGCGGCTCGATGCTTAGCGTAAGCCCTTCTCTTTCAAGAATAGGCACCAGCACATCCATAGAGCGCCAAAACGCATTCTCGCAAGCTTCAGGAGAGTGAATTCCTTGCTGACAGGCATTTGAGCGTTCCGGTGAACCACCGCGTCCAAATTCGGAAATAAGCAACGGTGAGTCCATTTCTACTGCAAGCTCGATACAACGCTTCCAGTTGTCCATGGCCATTTCCCATTCGTCTTTGTACGGGCTGGACCAGCGATACATAGGCTGAATGGTCGCTAGCTGACAATCTGCCTTTTGCATTGCTTGTTTAAACGCTTTGATCCGTGAAGGAAATACCCGGGGGCGTGTCCACCACTTTACAAAATCGTCACGGGGGGACAATTCAATGTAGTCATAACCCAGTTGCTTCACGAATGAGGGCAGTTCCTCCAGGGGAACATGACGACTCATATACGGGTCGAGGGCGATTTTCATATTTTTTCTCCTCTTTGATTCTGTCGGCAAGCCAGCCCTTACCGGGCCAACGCAGCCTTCATGTAATCCATGCTTTTACGGATTTCAGTTACCGGATTCTCCAGCTCCCAAAGTCCTGCAAAGAAAGGTTCGAATGAGATATATCCTTCGTAACCACCGTCAAATAAGGCTTTAACCTGCGCCACACTGTCGAGGCGATCGCCTTCCATCACGAACTCACGGTGGCCGTCCAGCATGTCGGTAAAGGTAATGTCGCTATCTACCACAGATGAAACATGAACCAGACCGGTCTTTTGCGGATACAGATCAGGGTCGCTGGACCCCACATGGTGGAAGGTGTCATGCACCAGACCAAACGTGGCTTCACCGTCAATATCGGCAATGGCGTCTACCGCTTCTTTTTTGAAGCGTAGTGTAGAGATAGGGAAACCCAGGGCCTCTACGTAACCTTGTAAACCATGTTTACCTAAGATCGCTTTCAGGTCGGTAAGCGCGGTGCGCAAATCCGCGGCCCGCTGCTCATCAGAACGATTATCGTCGCCGTCTACTAACGGACAGCAAACAAGACCTTTTGCCCCGGCCGCCGCTGCTGTGGCAGCCATTTGCTCTGCCTGAGCCTTACGTTCTTCATTCCACACATTAAACGGGTACAACGCATTAATGCTAAGCACCGTGATACCTGCTGCATCCGCCGCTTCTTTAACGGCTTTTGCCGTTTCTACATCAGTGACGCTGTTTTCTTTTACGTCGTTACGTAACTCAACGGCAGCCATGCCCAGCTCTTTCGCAGCACTGATCAGTTCCAGCGGGCTCAGTGTTGGGCACGCCATGTGATTCAGTGCAAATGAAACGGATTGATTTGACATAAAGTGTATCCTGAGAAAATACCCCGATGACCGCCATCGGGGTGTTCGGTTTTAGTCCATGGTTGGCATAACAAACTCGGAGCCGCCTTCGCGGATACCGGTTGGCCAGCGAGTTGTCACGGTTTTCAGTTTGGTGTAGAAACGTACGCCTTCTGCGCCGTGCATATGATGATCGCCAAATAGCGACGCTTTCCATCCACCAAAGCTGTGGAATGCCATTGGTACAGGAATAGGTACATTCACCCCTACCATGCCTACCTGAATCACGTTGGTGAAGGTACGGGCTGCATCACCGTCACGGGTGAAGATAGCAGTACCATTACCAAATTCATGGTCATTGATCATTTGAACGGCTTCGTCAAAGCTCTTCGCACGCACCATGGCCAGCACGGGGCCGAAGATCTCCTCTTTGTAAATGGTCATGTCGGTGGTGACGTTATCGAATAATGTGCCGCCGATGAAGAAGCCGTTTTCGTAGCCTTCGCGGGTCATAGCGAATTCACGGCCATCAACCACCAAATCTGCGCCTTCTTCAGCACCTTTGGCGATATAGCCAGAGACCTTATCCAAATGTGCTTTGGTTACCAGTGGCCCCATGTCGGCATCGGCGTCAGTTCCGGGAGCAACTTTAAGCTTCGCCAGTTCTTCAACCAGACGGGTTTTCAGTTTCTCTGCAATTTCATCGCCTACAGGGACCACCACGGAAATCGCCATACAGCGCTCACCCGCAGAACCGTACGCCGCGCCCATCAAAGCAGATACCGTTTTTTCCACGTCAGCGTCTGGCATCACCACCATATGGTTTTTCGCGCCACCCAGAGCCTGAACCCGCTTGCCAAAGGATGCGCCGCGCTCGTAGATATACTTCGCAATCGGCGTTGAACCTACGAAGCTTAATGCGGGAATATCCTTGTGCTCGATAAGTGCATCAACCACGTGCTTGCCACCGTGTACAATATTGAAAACACCTGGCGGGAAACCGGCTTGATTAATCAGATCTGCATAGAACAAGGTAGCAGACGGGTCACGCTCTGATGGCTTTAGAATAAATGTATTACCGCAAGCCAGCGCCACCGGGAACATCCACATGGGTACCATGGCCGGGAAGTTAAACGGTGTAATCCCCGCCACCACACCCAAAGGCTGACGCAGCGCATGGCTGTCGATAGATGTACCTACATTCTCAGTCATGTCTGTTTTAAGCAGGTTTGGGCCACCGCAGGCGAATTCCACCACTTCAAGACCACGGATAACTTCGCCTTTAGCATCGGATTCAACTTTACCGTGCTCGCGGGAAATGATGGCCGCCAGTTCGTCCAGGTTATCTTCCAGAAACTGACGGAATTTGTTCATGATGCGCGAACGCTTCAGCGGTGACGTGTTGGCCCAGGCGGGAAACGCCGCCTTTGCCGCCGCGACAGCCGCTTCGATGTCGGCTTCGGTGGACTGCACCACCTCAGCAATCACCTCGCCGGTTGCCGGATTAAATACCGGGCTGAATTCTTTACTTTCGCTTTCAACGATTTTTCCGTTGATAAAATTATGAATTTTGTTCACTTTACACTCCGTTTTATCGGTTTCGCGGCAACCGCGGATTACATCAGACCGGCTTCAGTCGCCATGGCCTGTAAGTTTTTATGACCAAGGGTGGCAAAAACCAAAGGATTGGCCACTGCCGGGTCCTGCTCGGCTTCAACCACCAGCCAACCTTCGTAGTTATTCTCTTTCAACACTGCAAATAATGACGGGTAGTCCACACAGCCATCGCCCGGTACGGTGAACACGCCGTTCAGTACTGCATCAAGAAAACTGATATTGCTATTTTTGGCGTCAATCATGACGTTCTTGCGAATGTCTTTGCAGTGCACGTGATTGATGCGCGATGCCCAACGCTTCGCGACGGCAACAGGATCGCCGCCAGCGAAGAGGCAGTGACCACTGTCCAGCAACAGGCCCAGCTCCGGGCCAGTGCGTTGCATCAATTCATCAATCTCGTCTTCGGTCTGAATGACTGTGCCCATGTGATGGTGATAAGCAAGCTGAACACCATGATCAAGGGCGTGCTTAGCGACCTTGCCCAACTTATCTGTATATTCCTGCCAGCGCGCGGCGGGAAAAGGTCGACGTAGGGACAGAGGTTTGGACTGGTCGCCATGCACGCAACCGGTGACTTCACAGCACACCATCACTCTGCAACCGCTGTCGCGAAGTAATTCCAGGTGTGGCTGCATAGCCGCAATTTCTTCTTCCACGCTGCGTTCCAGCAGCATCAGGGAATACCAGCCGGATACGGCTTTCAAACCATGAGCAGCCAGCACAGTATTGAGCTTGTCTGCTTCACGGGGAAACTTGTGTCCGAGTTCAAAACCTGCAAAACCAGCTTGCTTACCCTCTTGCAGGCACACTTCCAGTGGCGTGTCGCCACCTAAAGACGGCAAGTCGTCGTTGGTCCAGGTGAGTGGGTTAATACCCAGTTGTACTGCCATCGTTCATCTCCTCAACAAAGCCTGTTTACAGGTTCTTAAATTGTTTTGCTTTTTGCGCTTCGTAGAATTCGCGGGCCTGTCTCACTTCTTCACGGGGAGACACTTCAGGCACCGCAACATCCCACCAGAAGCCGCCTTCTTTAGTGACTTTCAGTGCATCTGTATCTAACGTGATGACGTAAGTTTTATCCGCTGCTTTCGCCCTTTCTAACGCCGCTTCAAGTTCGCTGATGCTGTCTACTTTCTCGGCCTCTGCGCCAAGTGCTCTTGCGTGACCGGCAAAGTCTGTTTTCGGTGCTCCTTCCGGCACAGTCAGACAATCATCCAGCAAATTGTTAAAACCCGGACCGCCACAAAATTCCTGTAAACGGTGAATACAGCCATATCCGCGGTTATCCAACACCACCAGAATCATTTTGTATCCAAGCATCACGGAGGTGGCGATTTCTGAGTTCAGCATTAAATACGAACCATCACCCACCATCACAAACACGTTTGAGTCGGGCTTTGCCATTTTGGCGCCCAGGCCACCAGCGATTTCATAGCCCATGCATGAGAAACCGTATTCCATGTGGTAACCCCGTGAGAAACGGGTGCGCCACAACTTTTGCAGCTCGCCTGGCAGCCCGCCGGCGGCACAAACAACAATGTCTTCTTCGCCCGCAGCACGGTTTACTGCACCCACCGCTTCAGGGTCAGTCAGAGGCAAGGTGTTTTTATTCGCAGTGGCTTCATCAACATAGTTGTCCCAGGCTGCTTTGGCCGCAGTCGCGTTTTTCTTCCATGCATCATCAGGCGCCCAGCCATGTAAAGCCTGAGACAGCTGCGGCAGCGTTAACTGCGCATCGCCAACTACGGGCTTCGCGTAATGCTTAATAGAATCGAACGGCGCCACATTCACAGACACGATTTTTGCATCTGGATTAATCATGGTGCGGGAACCTGAAGCAAAATCCCCAAGACGCGTACCCACAGCGATAATGAGGTCACAATCGGCAGCTAACGCATTGGTAGAACCGGCACCCGTCACCCCGATACTGCCCATATTTTGCGGGTGATCCCAGGGTAGCGCGCCTTTCCCGGCCTGCGTTTCCCCTACCGGTATCCCATAGTCAGAGACCAATGCTGACAGCGCACTTTCTGCACCGGAGTAATGCACGCCGCCACCGGCAATCAGTAATGGCTTTTTGCTATTTTTGATAAGTTCGACTGCGGCTTTCAGCTCTGTCACATCGGGCTGTTGGCGACGTAACCGATGGACTTTCTCGGCAAAGAAATGCGCCGGAAAATCCCAGGCAAAAGTTTGAATATCCTGCGGTAAAGCCAATGTCACCGGACCACAATCCACGGGGTCGGTCAGTACCCGCATGGCCTGAGGAAGCGATGTCAATAACTGCTCAGGACGGGTGATTCGATCGAAGAAACGACTCACTGGCTTGAAACAGTCATTTGTGGTCACGGTGTGATCATGGAAGGTTTCCAACTGCTGTAGCACCGGATCAGGCATACGCGTGGCAAAAGTATCACCGGGTAAGAACAGCACCGGAATACGGTTCACATGTGCCACCGCTGCCGCTGTCACCATATTGGTAGAGCCCGGACCCGCAGAGGCGGTACATGCCATCATCTGTTGACGGTTCAGGGTTTTGGCATATGCGATGGCTGAATGTGCCATGCCCTGTTCGTTGTGTGCACGGTAGGTAGGCATATCATCTTTCACCTGATACAAAGCTTCGCCTAAACCTGCCACATTCCCGTGCCCGAAAATGGCCCATACGCCGGCGAACATTGGCTTGATTTCGCCGCTAATTTCGACTTTCTGCGCCATCATATATTTCACAACGGCTTGTGCCATTGTTAAACGGAGAGTGTCAGACATCGTACAATCCTCAATAATTCGCATGGCTTTTAAAGGCCACGCTTATTCCACACGTTGACCAGATGGCTGTAGTTTTGTTTGATTCCTGCAACCATTTCGTCATCGTTGATTTCGTTTGCCAGCCAGGCTTTTGACGGACCAGAGAAAATAGAACGGCCAACGGCAAACCCTTTCACCATTTTGCTTTGTGAAGCTTGATTAAACCCTGCTTCCAGTTCTTCCATAGGCGCATCTAAGCCAAGGATCACAACACCATGACAATGGGGATCATTGGTATTGACCAGGTGCTCAACTTCTTTCCACGACGGCGCACTCAACGGAGGCAGCTTCCACCAATCTGGCTTGATTCCTAAATTGTAGAAACGCTTTAGCGTACGTAGATAGTTTTCGTCAGTGCGCGGCTTGCTGGCCGGTAAGATCACTTCCAGCAATAACTCATGGCCGGACTGGCAGCAGGATTTATAAACTTCACGTACCAGACTTTCGTGTTCCAATCGCATTTCGAGAGAATCATCGGGATGATAGAAAACCAGGCATTTAACAATTTGTTCGGCTGGCCAGCTGATTAGCTGACTCCCAATATTGCCGTGTTCAAGACGCAGCGGACGCGAGCCTGGTAATTCGATGGGCCGTGCCACCCACCAGCCTTTTCCGGTGACTTCGTTCAATACGGCCTGACCGTATGTGCCATCCACAAACACACCGATTTTGCCTTGTAGCCCCAGTTCTTCACGGGATTCTTCTGCTGCCCGCAAAATAAGTTTCTTCAGTTCAGGGATGCGGCTGATATCTGCTCCTGCATCAATGGCCATTTTTTCCAGCTGACTGCGATGATCAAAAGCCAGAATGTTCAGTTCTTCCCAACTTCTGTCGCGGGTGGTTACGCGATGCAGATGCTGCAGGCGCTTATCCAGATCAGGACGGGGAACAGATTCTGCACGGCTCAGGTAATCATCGAGTTCTTCCGCGCTGGGCATAGCGGGTGCACAGCCATGGCGTGATACCACCAGCGCACCACACGCATTGCCGTACTGGCAGGCCTTTTCCCAACTATCACCGTTCAGATAACCGCGTAATAAACCCGACATAAAGGCATCACCGGCTCCTAACACGTTCATCACCTCAACCCGTACGCCAAGAACATTTAGCGCGCCATCTATATGGTCTGGTAATTCACCTTCGAATACTGAGCAACCTAAAGCGCCTCGTTTACACACCAATACAGCATCGGTGTGTTTACGCACGGTTTTCAGCGCTGTTAAGGTATCTTCTGAACCGCCGGCAATATGAAATTCTTCTTCAGTGCCGACAATCAGGTCGAAGTGGCCGAGTACGTCCTGCAGATTTTGGGTAACTTCCTCAGATGCGATAAAACGGGTTTCTCCATCACCCGGGTTCGTTAACCCCCAAAGCACCGGGCGATAGTCTATATCCAGCGCACGCTTAACGTTGTTACGTCCTGCATATTCAAGTGCCGTTAGCACGGCTTCGCGGGTTTTTGGGTTAGACAAATGTGTGCCGGTGATGGCAAGTGCCCGGGATGATGCAATGTAATCCTCTTTTACATCTTCCGGCGTAATCGCCATATCGGCGCAATTGTCACGGTAGAAAATCAGTGGGAATGTGTCTTCATCTTTCAGACCCAGCAACACAAGCGCAGTCAGACGCTCTGGATCAGTAATCAGATTACTGGTATCAACGCCTACCCGGGTGAGCTCTTCACGCAGGAAACGCCCCATATGTTCGTTTCCTACCCGGGCCAGCATAGAGGATTTCAATCCCATTCTTGCTGTACCGTAAGCGACATTGCCAGATGAACCACCCAGATATTTGGCAAACGTTGTTTCGTCTTCCAGGCGTGCACCAATTTGCTGACCATATAAATCAACGGCCACGCGTCCCATGCAAATCAGATCAAGTTTCTTATTCGTGATACTCATTTTATTGTCCTCGTACAACGCGCGTTTTGCGAAATGCTGGCCGCGTCTGTCAGGGGTTTTCACGTTAGTTGTTAAATTTTCGATAAGCTTAATTAAACGAAATAAATATTTCAACAACTAATTTTCGAAATTTAAATTTCACTTAAACTTTGCTGAAAGCTATATACAATTTTATATAAATTACAGTGAGTTAAATTGACACACAGTGAGTGAAATTTTTGTTTCAAACTAATTTCATTTGAGAAGAAATCAGTTCTTCCACCAAAGCCGGAATAAATTATGTTTAACATTTAATGCACGCGTGTGATGCTCTGTTAGCGCCAGCTCCGGATCGTCCATCATGTAGTCACATAATTTAGTAATTTCAGACAACACATCACGATGTTGGGGGTTCTGGATATGCGACTCCACCCAGCCCACGAAAGCAATGCGTTCTCCCCGTTCCACAGGTAGCACCTGATGCATCACCCCCGAGGGGTAGAAAAGCAGCGTTCCCTTCGGCTCTTTCAACTTCATCACTTCCCCACTGGCGAAAGCTAATTCCAGCTCACCGCCTTCATAATCATCGGGATCGTTGAGAAAGAGCGTCAGAGAGTAGTCTGACCTGACCTGCTGCTGCCCATTACCTAAAAAAGCAGAGTCAGCATGCTTCCCATAAAACCCACCTTCCTTGTAGCGATTAAATCGTGGATTCACCAGGCTTTTTGGAAACATGCGTGTACGTATAAAACTACTTTCCATAATTGCCTGAGTGATTTGTCGCATCAGAGCATCGGCCGGTGCCGTTTGCTGGCCCATCTGAAACGCAATCTCTTCATTACCTTTTACTTTTTGCCGGTAGAGCTTGCCCGGAGCCAGCCCCGATGCCCAGGGCAACGGGTTAAGCTGGCTTACCAATTCGTCGCATTGTGATGCGCTAAGTAGAGGAACCCGGGAAATCATCCGCGACTCTCCTGAACCCGATGTCTGACTTGCCCTGCATGCGTCGTCAACGCCTCTGCTTCTTCAGATTCCAGGCTTTCTTTTCGGGTAAACCAGTATGTACCGCTGATGAAATACAACACGGTGGGTACCATCAACCACTCTTTGAATTCTGGTAGTGCTGCCGTTCCGGCAACATATACCCACACCGCCAGGCCGCAACAGGCAATTAATGATGAAATAGCAACAAACTTGGCCAGCGATACCAGACTGCTACGACGAGTGCCGGCTCTAGCTGCGTTGACAATAGCTGCATCCTGGCTAAAGAAAGCTTCTTCTTCACGTATGCGTTTGTCGTAAGCCGCTTTCTCTGCCGCTTGTTGCTCTGGATAAGCGACTTTGGCCCCGGCGAATGCGGCTGCAACCATGTAGGTAACCGTCGCTGCAATCCAGGTAGGAAGTAGTAAGAAGAACAGATGTACACCAGCAATCTGATTCAGGAAGAGCGCGAAAGCCAATGAACCAATCCAGGCGCCTAATGCCGGGCCATTGATGTGACCGCCACGATATTGATTCCAGTATTGTGTCATACCAAACTTAGGTAACAGCCAGTGCTCGGCCACCAGAATGGCGCCGATAGGTGAAATAGCCAGACCCATGATGCCGAGAAAATCGAGCATTTGTGAAAAAACAAAAGGGAAACAAGCAATAATGGTGGTGAATACGCCCACGACAGCCGTTACTTTAACGCGACACCATTTAGGGTTTAGCGATTGAAATGCCAAGCCGGCACGATAAATTGTCGGATTTGAGGTTGTCCAGCCAGCGATAACAACAGCAATGATGCCCGCCCAGCCTAGTGCCTGATATGCCACTTCGCCGGCATCAAGTTGCGTGATGCTGGTTTTAAGCAACAACGCAGCAGCAGCTCCCATAATACCGGCACAAATCCACGCCATGTAATGACCAATGAACATGCCAAGTGAAGATAAATAACCGTAAGAAGAACGACGGGCGAAACGCAGGATTGTCATGTCAGACATTGCGCCATGCATTGGCAAATTGCATACCCAGGCAAAGGCGGCTACGTGCCATACACCAAGTCCGTTGTCTTTTTCCTGCCATATAAAGGTGTCACCCACCGTGATGAAATCACTGAAGCTGTGTATACCTGATACTGCCGTTGTTGAAGATATTAAAATAGGAAGCGCGGCAACGCCGCCGATGAAGAACATCAGAATCATCCAGGGTGCACAAACCGCAGCAAACTGCGCCACTTTTTTGAACCCGTTAATGGCAACATAACCAATGACTGCCCCCACGCACACTGCTACCAGTACAAAACTGGCGCTATTGGGATACCAGGAGACTTGCGGAGGAATATCAAAGGGAATACGCACCGCTGACGCCGAAACGGTGATCATGGCGCCAGCAATAATCACGAATAACACACCATTGATGACGCTGTAAATTTTAACAATGCCCGGCCCGGCGACCTTTTCAAGATAGCTATATAGTGTCAGTCGCGTGCGCACCGCAATAGGGGCACAGATCCACGCCCAGGTGAGCACGGCAAACAGGTTACCAATTAGCAAACCAACAAAAATATCGTAGGTAGACACGCCTAACGAAACAAATAATGCACCGATAACAAACTCTGTGCCGGCAACATGTTCACCTGCATAAGCTGCAGCGAAATGCCTGGCGGGTTCGAGCTTATTCGCCGCTACAGGCTGATTCTCAAATTCTTGTACTTCGCTCACGGTGGCGACCTCCAGTGTAGGATAACTAAAGTGTAGAAGACGTTGCGGAAGCCGCGGCCACGGTACTAAATACACAGGCTGAATAGCGGCCATTCCGGCAGTTTTCTCACAAAACGTTTATTTCGATATTTTTTAAAGTTAAAATGACATTTGATTAACTAACGCCAAAATAACCCAGTTCAAAATTCATTTCAAAAGAAATTTTTATTTCATTTATCATCACTCCAATCACTGCTCATCATTGTGGTGATTTTGAAAAACACCTTAAAAACACGCCAAATCGAGCAAATATAGCGGGATACAGCCACTTTTTGACGAACTGCACTGTTAATCTAATGTGAAATTTTTATTTCTTTTTGTTTGACTATTGAAATTTTATTTTGTAAAAATATTGTCAGCTGATGGCAACCCTACTTAAAAAAGTCGTCAGGACACACTAAACAGTTAACCAAAACTTTACAAAAAGACGTCATTCTGGAGACACGCATATGAAAGCCGGTTACAGAAAAACCTTATTGGCCTGTTGTATAACCAGTGCATTATCCCCTCTTGCACTTGCTCAGGAAGCACAACCGCAAGATCAGGCAGCACAGGACGCAGAAGTCATAGAAGTACGAGGTATTCGCCGCAGTTTAAGTGAAGCACAGGACATTAAACGTTCAGCACCAGGCGTAGTTGATGCTATTTCAGCCGAAGATCTGGGTAAATTTCCTGATACCAACATTGCAGAATCGCTGCAGCGCATCCCGGGCATTGCTATCGACCGTAATGGTGGCGAAGGCCAGTTTGTAACCGTTCGGGGCTTTGGCCCCAGCTTTAATACTGTGTTGGTTAATGGACGTCGTATTGTTTCTGAAACAGGCGGACGGGAGTTCAGTTTCGACCTTTATCCTGCCGAACTCATTTCCGGTGCTGAAATATACAAAACCGGCGTTGCATCCCTGCAAGAAGGCGGTATTGGTGCAACAGTAAATCTGAAAACAGCCCGCCCATTCTCACTGGCAGACGGAACCATGCTGTTTTCCGGCAAAGCACTGTATGACGACAACAGTGAAGAGACTACGCCACAGTTATTTGGTCTTTATTCCACCAGCTTTAATGACGGTGCAACCGGCTTCTTGATTTCAGGCTCGTACCAAAACCGGAAATCCCAGGAAGATTTCACGAATACCAACGGCTGGTTACCTACCGATGTTGAAAACATTAATTTTGCAGAAGGTGTGGATGCGAACCCGGGCAATGTGACAACGGCTTTTATTCCTCGTGAAACGCAAACTGGACGTCGTCTGCAGGAACGTGAGCGTATGAACGTTCAGGCTGTATTCCAACATTATCTGAAAGATGAATTACTGCTGACCGTTGATGGTTTCTATAACAAATTCGACGTGACATCCAACGCGACTATGCTGGGTTCATGGTATGGCACGCCGGCTGCCACCAGCAATGTCATTTTGAATGAAAACGGTACCGTTCTGGAACAGGATATCTCTTCTGAGGTAGGTATTCTGAATCGCCTGGAAGGCCGTCCTACAGAAACCCGTGCCATTGGTTTTAACCTGAAATGGCTGGCTACCGACGAACTGACCACAGTATTTGATTTTGGCTATTCTGATTCAGAAGCGAAACAAGGCACAGGTAATGGTCAGGCGGTGATGGGCTTCACTGATGATCCGAATGATCCAACCGATGATTTCCATTTCGATAATTACGGCAACGAAGCGCAGGTTATCTACCCTGATTCAATCGTTGCCCGTTTACAGGACCGCGACAGCTACCGCTCTCACGTTGCACAGTACGGCGATCAGGCCGGAGACGGAACTGGCGGTAATTCTGTGGAAGCCAGCATTTACCAGTTCTCCATCGATAACGTGTATGAACCTTATGATGGTGGCATGTTCAGAAACATCAAATTTGGTGCAAACTATTCCAAGGAAGACAAGACTGTTGACGTAATTCGTCCAAGTTTCGACGTATTCTGTCAGTACTGCTTCTTTATCACTGATGTGCCAAACGAGTTGATTCTGGATTTTGATACCAGCGGCTTGTTAGATGGCGTAGCACCCGATACTTTCCGTGATATTTACACTTATAACTTGAATGATTATATAGACTGGCAAAAATCGCCTGAAGGTTTCGCTGCACGCGACGCGTATTTTGGATATGAACCAGGCACGTCGCAGGCCTTCTTTGAAGCACAGCCAGGCGGGTTCCTGGGTACAAAACAACCTGACAGTTATGAAGTAAGTGAAACTATTTTCGCTGCTTATGCTGACATGCTGTTTGCAGGCTCGTTCAGTGATATGGAGTGGAAACTGAACACGGGTGCACGCCTGGTCTACACTAAGGATGAAGCTATCGGGTCTCAGCAAAAACTGATAAGCCTGTCGCAGACCACGGCCACACAATATAATCCGGGATTCGATACTTCAGGAACTGGCTTTCAGTCGGAAACCAATGATTACCTCAAATTGCTGCCGAATATCAGTTTCACCATTAATCCGACAGAAGATTTCGTGGTACGCCTCGCGGTATCTGAAACCATGACCCGTCCTGAACTGAAAGATCTGGCACCACGTTTGTCTTATTTGGATTTACGCCCGGGTTCGTTGAATGCCGTTGCCGGTAATGTGAACCTGAAGCCTTATACCTCTATTAACCTGGATGCGTCGTTCGAGTATTACTGGGGTGAAATTAATTACGTGAGTCTGGCGCTGTTTCAGAAAGAGGTGCAGAACTTCATCGTGACAGATAATGAAGTGGTCACCATTTCTGATGTTGATATTCAGCAGCCACTTCTTTCTGCAGATGCCGCCATTGACGCCAATGCCGGTACCATCGACTTTAATGTTCAGCGCCCTCTCAACAGTGAAACGGCAGACGTTAAAGGTATGGAACTCGCGGCACAGTATGCGTTCGATAGCGGTGTTTTGGAAGGTCTGGGTTTCTCAGCCAATGCAACCTTCCTGGATTCAAACGCTGAAATTGCATCAAATTCTGATGTCAGCACCCTGTTCGCGATTCCAGGACTGGGTAACTCAATGAATGCGACCATGTTTTATGAAAAAGGTCCCATTGAAGCTCGTATTTCCTGGAGCAACCGTGATGAATTTCTTGAATATCTGATCAACCCGAAAGCCGGTGTTGAACCCGTATTCACAGAAGAATTCTCACAAGTTGACTTCCAGCTGACCTACCGTATTAATGATGATTTCTCTGTCTTTGTAGAAGGCACAAACATCACTGATGAAGCCATCCGTAAACACGGACGGTACGACGAACAGTTCATTCTGTATCGTAATACCGGTCCGCGTTATGCCCTTGGTTTCAGAGGTCAATTCTAATAAATCCTCCGGGTCAAATCCGGGCGGGGCACAGCTCCGCCCGTCTTTGTTTAGGCGTGAAATATCCATTTCACGATTATTGCATTTATTTTTTTAATGGAACCTGAACATGAAACTGTCCTGTTGCACAGATGTACTTAGTAAACTCTCATTCGAAGACATGCTCGATACCCTCAAACTCAAAGGGGTAAATGCCATCGAAATTACAACCGGCGGCTGGTCTTCTGCCCCTCACCTGAATATGGCGAAACTGCTCACTGATGCAGGCGCTCGAGAAGCATTTCAAAACGCACTGAGTAAACGCGGTATGACGATTGCCGCGCTAAACTGTTCAGGCAACCCACTAGATCCAGGCCCTATGGGACAAGCGCATAAAGAAGCCGCTTTTAACACCATGGAGCTGGCCGGACTGTTAGGCGTGAAGAAAATTGTAATGATGAGCGGCCTGCCGCCTGCCTCGCCGGAAGACACCGTGCCTAACTGGATAACTTACACCGTAAGTTGGCCTGCTGATCTGAAAGAGAAACTGGATTACCAGTGGAATGACGTTGCAATCCCATTCTGGAAAGCACTGGTTGCCCATGCTGAGCATCATGGCGTTGAGAAAATCGCGCTGGAAAACTTCAGTGCACAGTTAGTGTGGAACCCGGAAACACTGTTCCGCTTGCGAAATGCCGTTGGTCCCATGGTTGGCCTTAACGTGGACCCAAGCCATATGATCTGGATGGGGATGGACCCGATAGCCGTTGTGCGCGAACTGGGTGACGCCATTCATCACGTGCATGGAAAGGACGTTCGTCTGGAAAAAGGCATGGTAGAGAAGAATGGCCTGCTTGAAACCAAAGTGGTTGAAGATGTGGCAAACCGTACCTGGAACTACGTTGCCGTGGGTTGTGGCCGCGACTTGCAATGGTGGAAGGAATTTTTTTCGGTGATCAGAATGACAGGCTACAACGGTTTTGTTTCACTGGAAATGGAAGATCTGACCATGTCTGTGGAAGCCGGTCTGGACACGTCCATTGCCGCGTTAAAGCAAACGATTAGTCAGTGAAAACAAGAGAATAATGGGTTAGAGTAGCGAGCATGAATAACCAGAAAGATAAAGATGTGGATACTGAAAAAAGTCTGAACTGGGGTGAATTACAGGAGTTAATAAAATCCCGTTATCCTCAGATGAGTAAGCGTTTGAAGCAAGTCGCAAAATTCGTACTGGAAAATCCCGATGCTGTGGCATTTGAGACCATCGCGGTAATTTCTGAACGAATCAACGTACCGCCATCAACGCTTATCCGTTTTGCTTCCGCCCTGGATTTCAGTGGTTTTAACGAAATCAAGCAGGTCATTAAAGAAGTAAAGCTGGAGAACACCAGTAACTACAGCAATCGTATTCAGCTCGTTCGCAGCCAGCAAAGTTGGGAGAGCGATGAACTGCTCCCCCGCTTCGCCAAAGCAAACCGTGATGCGTTACGCCATCTCGAAGATACGGTGACCCGCGATGAAATCAAGCAAGCGGTAGAACTGATGCGCAAAGCGCGTCATATCTTCTTGCTGGGTAACGGCCGGGCACACACCGTAGCCACATATCTGCATTACGCACTGAATCATATCGACAAAAAAATCTTCATGATCAGTGGTACTGGCGGTATGTTCCAGGAACAGATGTCTAACGTAGAACGTGGTGACTTGCTGCTGGCGATCAGTTTCAGCCCGTACTCTTCTAACACTTGTGAACTTGCTGCTCAGGCAGCTAATCGTGGGGTAACTGTTTTATCTATTACAGACAGCCCGATTTCACCCTTAGCGAATACCAGTCAGCAATCTTTCATAGTACAGGAAGCGAGAGTCGACGCTTTCCGCTCGCTGTCTGCATCGCTGTTATTGTCTCAGGTACTTGCTATTGGCCTTGCCGACAGTCGATCTGATGACGGTTTCCCCGGCAATAACGCATTCCCCGAATAAAACCTTGTTATGCGCCCGTTGTAACCGCACCGGGCGCCGTTAATGCACAATCAATGAACGCAGAAATGGCGCTGGATGGATTGTCTTTTCTGTACACCAGATAGGTTGGTGCAAAAGCGATATCTTCATCTACCGTTTTCAATGTTAGCCCTTCAGTTTGATGCAGTGCCAGTACCGAACGGGGCACCATGGCAAGACCCATTCCTGCGATAACACAACCAATCATGGTGAAATGACTGGGGATCTCAGTGACTCTTTCGCAAATGTGATTATGTCTGGCGAGCCATTTTTCCAACCGGTGGCGATACGAGCAGCCGCGGCTGTAGCCAACCATGGTCAACGTCTCTGGCAATGCAGAATTGCTTTCCCACTCTCGGGGCAAGATGAGCACTAACTCTTCTTCGAAGCACTTCACCCGTTCCAGCCTGGGATCATCGGGCGGATCCGATGCCATCACCAGGTCAAGTTCACCGCTGAGTACTTTCTCCACCAGCGGCATCGATGCATTGGCTGTCAATTCAAGTTGTACCGCATCATACTGGCGATGAAAGCGTGAAAGAATACCGGGTAAACGGGAAGCGGCACTGCTTTCCATTGAACCCAGCCGCAATAAACCGCCCGGCTCTGCAAGGGTTAATTCAGCAATGGCCTGTTTCTGAAGTTGCAATATCTTGCCGGTGTAGTCCAACAATCTGAGACCGGCAGAAGTGACTGTTAAACGGTTACCTTCCCGCAGAAACAAATCTACATTCAGCTCCCCTTCCAGTTTCTTTAACCTTGCCGTGACGTTGGATGGCACCCGGTGAAGAGACTCTGCCGCCCGGCTGACGCCCTTGTGCTCCACAACAGCCTTAAACACCACCAGATCTGAAATGTCCATCAGCAAACCTTGCCATTCAATTAATATGAAAGAAATCTTCTCATTTATTCATTATTAATGAAATATCTAATCCCTTATACTTTTGCACAAGCATTAAGGTAATGATTGCCTGATACCGGAAAACTGCACCACGGAGAACCACCATGACAGCGCAAAACAGCGCCAGCCAGAACACACTGAAGGGGTTAGGTTATGCCCTTGCTGCCGTCCTCATATGGACAGGATTCATACTCATCAGTAAAGCAGGAGCCGTATCATCCATGGCAGTGCCGGATATGCTGATGGTGCGCTTCGGTACAGCTTGCCTGCTGTTCTCTCCATTCATTTACAAGCACCGCAAAGTAATATTCCAGTGGCGTATGTTTGTGCTCGGCGCGATTGGCGGCGTGGCATACGGCGTATCGGTTTTCACCGGTTTCGCACTTGCACCGGCCACTCACGCGGCATTATTGCTACCGGGATTAATGCCGGTCATGATTGCAGTACTTGCCTATTTCATCGCAAATGAGAGACATCGTCTTTCATCACAAATCGGTATAGCACTAAGCAGCACCGGAATTATTGCTCTGCTAGCTGAAACGTTGCTCGCAGACAGTCACTACTTGTCCGGCGATCTGAGTTTTGTTGTTGCCTGCTTGTTCTGGGGAATTTTTACGGTATTGCTGAGACGGTGGCAGTTCGCGCCGTGGCACGCCACGCTGGGTATCATTGCGACCACGACCATACTGTTCGTGCCGGTATACATTCTGTTTCTGCCACATAATATTGCGCAGCAAAGTTTTGAAATGCTGGGCCTGCAGGCTTTTTATCAGGGTGTCATGGCTACAACCGTTCAAATGGTTTTGTATGCCCGCGCCGTGCATATTCTCGGAGCAACCAAAATGGGTGGCTTAATGGCACTGGTACCGGTATTTGCCAGTACGCTGGCTGTGCCCATGTTCAATGAACAATGGACAAATGGCCTGTCTGTTGCCTTGGTGATGATATTAGCCGGCACACTGGTAAGTAACCTGCCCGCATCATTTTTCACCAGAAAGCGTAAGGCCGCAGCCGCCTGCTGAGCAGGCCAGACCCTTAAAGCAAAAAAGCCCGGCATCTTTTCAGATCCCGGGCTTTCATTGTTGTGCGTACTATAAATTTACTTTACAGAACAGGATGTAAGCTTCCAGATACGCTCAACATAGTCATTGATTGAACGGTCTGAAGTGAATTTACCCATCTTCGCTGTATTGATAATGGCCATTTTCGCCCAGCGCTCTTTGTCACGGTACGCCTCATCCACCAGGATCTGCGCGTCGGAATAAGCACGGAAATCAGCCAATACCATGTACGGGTCGCCGTGATCCAGCAAGCTCTGCTTGATGGACACTAAGGCACCCGGCTTGCCCGGAGTAAAGTAATCAGTCTCCAGCCAGTCCAGTACCGCTTTGATTTCTGGATCACGGTAATAATAATCCAGCGGCTTATAGCCTTTTTCTTTCAGCTCATGCACTTCATCAACGGTGAGACCAAAAATGAAGATATTGTCGTCACCCACTTCTTCGGCGATTTCGATATTCGCGCCGTCCAGCGTACCAATAGTTAGTGCACCGTTCAGAGCCAGCTTCATATTACCGGTACCGGATGCTTCTTTACCAGCAGTACTGATTTGCTCTGATAAGTCAGAAGCCGGAATCATTTTCTCAGCTAACGATACGCGGTAATTCGGCAGGAATACCACTTTAAGTTTGCCATTCACCCGCGGGTCGTTGTTGATCTTATCAGCCACTTTGTTGATAGCGTAGATGATGTCTTTCGCCAGTTTGTAACCGGGCGCTGCTTTCGCACCGAAAATAAATACACGCGGGTGCATGTCGTAATCCGGATTTTCCAGCAAACGACGGTACAGCGCCATGATATGAAGCAGGTTCAGGTGCTGACGCTTGTACTCGTGCAGACGTTTAATTTGCACGTCGAAGATAGCATTCACATCCACATCGATGTCCAGCGATTGCTTGATTTCCTGTGCCAGCAGCTTCTTATTTTCCAGTTTCACTTTCATGAACTGTTTCTGGAATGTTTTGTTGTCAGCATACTTAGACAAACCATCCAGCTTTTTCAGATCCAGCGGCCAGTCTTCACCGATTTTTTTATCGATAAGGTTAGATAACGCAGGGTTGCAGGCTTTCAACCAGCGACGTGGTGTAATACCGTTGGTCACGTTAGTCAGTTTACCCGGCCACAGCGCATCAAACTCAGGGAACAGGTTCTTTTTCACCAGTTTAGAGTGAATTTCTGCTACACCGTTAACGGCGAAAGAGGCAATAACAGACAAATTACCCATGCGAACCATCTTCTCATTACCTTCTTCGATAATGGACAATTTCGCTTTTTTCGCATTGTCACCCGGCCACTTCTTGTCAACCTCAGCCATGAAGCGGTGGTTGATTTCGTAAATGATTTCAAGGTGACGGGGCAGGATCTTCTCGATCATGCGTGCAGGCCATTTTTCCAGCGCTTCCGGCAACAGCGTGTGGTTTGTATAAGCAAACACTTTAGTACAAATGCCCCAGGCGGTATCCCAGTCAAGCTCTGCACGGTCAACTAAGATACGCATTAATTCAGGGATCGCGATAGCCGGATGGGTATCGTTAAGCTGAATAACGACCTGATCAACAAAACGGCTCCAGTCATCACCGTGGGCACGCTTGTAACGACGGATGATGTCTTTTAATGAACATGAGCAGAAGAAATACTGCTGGATAAGACGCAGTTCTTTACCCGCTTCTGTTTCATCGTTGGGGTAAAGTACTTTAGAAATGGTCTCCGCCTGAACGTTCTCACGTTGGGCATCCACATAACCACCGGCATTAAATACGTCCCAGTTGAAGTAATGAGATGATTCACTCTTCCACAAACGCAGTACGTTAACGGTATTACCGCCGTAGCCTACAACCGGGATATCCCACGGTACACCTTTTACAATTGAGCCCGGGTGCCATTCTTTTTGAATGCGGCCATTGTCACCGTACTTAGTTTCAACATAGCCATATAAGGACACTTGCTGAATCGATTCAGGACGGCAAATTTCCCACGGGTTGCCGAAGTCTCGCCAGCTGTCCGGACGCTCAATCTGTGCGCCGTTTTGAATTTCCTGACGGAACAGGCCGTGCTCGTAATGAATACCGTAACCGATTGCCGGTAATTCCATGGTCGCCAGAGAGTCGATAAAGCAAGCAGCGAGTCGGCCCAGGCCACCATTACCCAGTGCCATGTCAGGCTCTTCTTCCATAACATCGGCAAGTTCTACGCCCAACTCTTTCAGCGCTTCATTGGCAACATCATACAAACCAAAATTCTGCAGATTGTTGGAGAGTAAACGGCCCATCAGGAATTCTGCAGAGAAATAATGGACAGCACGTGTATCGTTTAAGTAATGGGTTTTCTGGGTTTTACGCAAGCCCTCAAGCACCTGTTCCTGCATAGCAGCACAAGTCGCCTTCCACCAGGCGTGATTATTCGCTTTGTTTTCATCTGTTCCCAGCGTGCAATGCAGGTGACGGATAACAGCTGATTTAAATTCGTTTTTACTACCGGCGCTGACGGCCACAGGGGCAACCGTTTTCGCTTTAGTGGTTTTCGCGTTCATATCAGTTCTCACTTTACTATGGCGATGTAAACTGGCTACAAATTAGCCTTACACTGTAATTAAATTACACAATAAAATATCGATATGGCAGCAATATAGCAGCGTTAAAAACGATTTTTTGTAAAATGTTTGTTAATTTTCAAAAAAAATGGGCTGCATTTAAAAATACAGCCCATTTATTAACAAAAAATTTACACTTTAAAAATCAAATTTAAACATTTGCGTTTATTTAATGATTTTTGCTACCAGTTCTTCCGCTTCTTTGATGAGAGATTGTAAGTGACTTTCACCATTAAAACTCTCTGCGTAAATTTTATAAATTTGTTCAGTACCGGAAGGTCGTGCGGCAAACCATCCGTTTTCAGTGGATACCTTCACTCCCCCGATGGCAGCATTATTGCCGGGAGCATGAGTTTGCACTGAAGTAATTGACTCACCGGCGAGGGAGTCGCTGGTCACCACAGAGGCATCCATGGCGGACAGCTTCGCTTTCTCTTCCAGGGTTGCAGCAACGTCAACCCGCTGATACACAGGCGAACCGAATTTCTCAGTCAGCGCTTCATAATGCTCACCGGGGTCTTTACCGGTGACAGCAAGTATTTCTGCTGCCAGCAGACACATAATAAAACCGTCTTTATCCGTCGCCCAGGTTTGACCGTTGCGCTGCAGGAAAATACCGCCGGCACTTTCCTCGCCTGCGAAGGCGATTTCACCGTCGGATAATCCACCCACAAACCACTTAAAGCCCACCGGCATTTCTGCCAGTTCACGACCCAGGTTTGCGGTGACTCTGTCAATCATTGAGCTGGATACCAGGGTTTTACCTACTTTCAGGCTTTCCGGCCAGTCAGGGCGGTGGCTGTACAGATAATTGATAGCTACGGCCAGATAGTGATTAGGGTTCATCAGGCCTGCAGCAGGACAAACAATACCGTGTCTGTCGAAGTCAGGGTCGTTACCCCAGGCGAGGTCAAACTTATCTTTCAGGTCGATAAGACCAGCCATTGCATAGGCAGAAGAACAGTCCATTCTCAGCTTGCCATCTTTGTCACGACGCATGAAGCCAAACTGAGGATCAACCTTGTCGTTCACAACCGTGATATCAAGACCATATTTTTCGCTGATACGCTCCCAGTAACCGACTCCCGCTCCGCCTAAAGGATCGGTACCGAGTTTGAGCCCGGCTTTTGCAATCGCTTCCATGTCCACAACTTCAGCGAGATCGTCTATGTAAGCTTCCATGAAATCCGCTTCCACAAACTTCCCTTCTGCCCGTGCCTGTTGCACGTTCATTCGCTTCACGTCTTTATTGCCCGCAGCGATAAGTGCATTAGCACGTTTTTGAATGACAGAGGTCACATCGCCATCAGCGGGTCCGCCATGGGGCGGGTTGTATTTGAAGCCACCGTCAGAAGGCGGATTGTGAGAAGGCGTAATGACAATACCATCAGCTAAGTTCGCAGAACGTCCACGGTTATAACGAATTATGGTGCGGGAAATAACCGGCGTGGGCGTGTAGCCGCGGCTGGCGTTATCTGCCTGCTGGATCACTACATCAACACCGTTGGCACTTAATACTTCAATCGCAGTGATCATTGCCGGTTCTGACAATGCATGGGTATCTTTACCAATATACAGCGGGCCGTCGATGCCTTCTGACTGACGGTACTCTGCTAACGCCTGGCAAATTGCAGCAATATGCGTGTCTGTGAACGTTGTATTTGCTGCTGTGCCCCTGTGACCTGATGTACCAAAACTGACAGCTTCTGCCGGTGAGTCAGCATCAGGAACATAGGTAAAATATTGGGTGATAAGTTCTGCAACGTTAATCAGTTGCTCCGGAGCTGCGGGTTCTCCTGCCTGCGGATGTAATGCCATTTTTCGTCCTTTATTAAAGTGAGCGTCTTGCTAACCAGGGGTATTAAGCAAATTTAGCGATAACCGTTTGCGTGGCTTCGTCGCTGTATCCCAGTGTTTTCATTACCTGTTCCAACATCGCTACTTTCTTAGCAGTGTTGTTATTTGTTACTACCCAGTAAGGTGAGTCAGGAATAGATTTAGGGTTAGTACTGCTTCCCGTACTCAGCAACGCATCTTTGCTGGTTGCGAAGTAAATACGATTTTTACCCTTAATTTGTTCAACATTTGCAAAGGCATCGCTGTGCAAATCATGAAGTTCAGACAGAATAAACAAAAACAGATCAACCCGTTTGGTGTACTGCGCCAGTGCAGCACTGGTGAGTCTGGCTTCAATATCTCCGCTTCCGTGCTCTACAGCAAGGGGGGCAGAAACCGTTGTTGACTGTGACGGTGTTTTCGTTTGACGGGCTTTAACAGGAGCCGCTTTTTTCACCGCGGAAGCCGCCTTAACAGGTGCCGCTTTTACTTCGTTACTTTCAGCATCACCCAGCAGTAAACGACGCAGGATGTCCGACGCATTTTCGCCGATGTGTTTTGTCTGACTTGCTATAAACGTATACAGCTCATCATCAATTTCAATGATTTTCATATGGTACTTCCTTAATAAACCGGTCCATTATAGACAACAAGGATATTGATAACAGCACTAAATCAGGTTCACTCAGGTAATTTATATCACCCGGCGCAGACACCGTGTCTATACTCAGGTATCAACAGGATAACAGCAATTCCCTTCAGAATTGCTAGCATGTATAAATAAGGACAAACCGGTTGCGGGAAAACCCCATGCGAACAGAATTTCAGACGATCACAGACGCACTGTCAGGGCATATTATTGGCAAGCCTCAACAGTTGAAGCTGGCTGTAACCTGCCTGCTGGCAAAAGGTCATTTATTGATTGAAGACTTACCGGGCATGGGCAAAACCACTTTGTCTCATGCGCTGGCAAATGTATTCGGCTTGTCTTATTCCCGTATTCAGTTCACGTCAGACTTACTGCCCGCAGATATGCTGGGGGTGAACGTGTTCGATCAGCAGCAGCACGAATTCAGGTTTCACCCGGGTCCGGTATTCAACGAACTGATCCTTGCAGATGAAATTAACCGCGCGTCACCGAAAACACAAAGTGCGCTGCTTGAAGCCATGGAAGAAAACCAGGTCAGCGTTGACGGCACCACTTATCCGCTGCCCTCACCTTTTTTCGTTATTGCCACTCAAAACCCGGGCTATCAGAGCGGAACGTATCCCCTGCCGGAGTCACAACTGGATCGTTTCCTCATGCGTATATCTCTGGGATACCCTTCAAGAGAAGCGGAAAAAGCCATGTTGCAGCAGCAAGGTGGCAGAGAACAAGGTCCGCTGGCGGAAAAAATTGATCCCCGCTCACTGCTCCGCTATCAGCAGCAGGTCAACGATGTGCATTGCAGTGAAGCCGTACTGGAATACGTGCTTAACCTGGTAAATCAGAGCCGGGAACAAAGTGGTTATCCGCAACCCCTTTCCCCCAGGGCAAGCCGTGCCCTGTTAAACGCAGCAAAAGCCTGGGCATTCATTCACGACCGCGACTACATAGTCCCTGAAGATGTTCAGGCTATTTTTGCCGCCGTGGCGGAACACAGATTACGGGGTACTCATCACGAATCCATCGAAGAAAATACACTGAGTAAGCGGTTGCTGAACAGTGTGGACCCGCTGGCAGCCTGAAAAGCGGATGATGAGAAAAACTTTCGGAGCATGGTCGTTAAAATGGCTGGCTAAGAGAATGCCGCCGGACACTGTTCATCAGTTACATCATGGTAATATCTTCATCTTCCCGGGTACCTTCGGCTGGTTTTACCTGATGATGACCGCCTGTCTGTTTCTGCTTGCGGTTAACTATCAGAATAATCTTCTGCTTTTTCTTTGCCAGTTTCTGTTAAGCCTTTTCCTTATTACCTTGTTCACTGCCTACAAAAATATCTCAGGGATACGATTGTCAGCAAGGGAGCTAAAACCCGTGTTCGCCGGCGAAAATGGATTTATGACAGTAGATATTAACGCCGCTGAAGGAAAATCTCTGCGGGGACTGATGGAAATCAGATGGTACGGTGATATTGACCGCAGCACGTTGGATCTCGAGCAGGAAAAAAAATCTCATCATCTGGCAATACAGGCAGATAAACGGGGCATCATGAGATTGCCCAGAGTGACCGTCACCTCCTCCTTTCCCCTCGGACTGGTAAAGTGCTGGACCCATCCTGATTTTAATCAGACGCTGTTAGTCTATCCGCAGAAAAAGCCCGAGCACGCCGATCTGTCTCAATGGTATGCCCGCAGTGGTACCGGCAAGCAGGTGCAAAATGGCACCGACGACTTCTTTGCACTGCAGCCCTGGCAGAGCGGAGAGCCGTTAAACCGCGTTGCATGGAAACGGGTCGCCAAAGGCGGTGACCGTGTAAATAAAATTTTCACTGATCAACAGCCGGTCAGCGGCTATCTGGATATCCGTCAGTTACGCACAGATACAGAGACGGCGCTGTCGGTACTGAGCTGGCAGGTCACTCAGCTGTCAGCAACCGGCACACAATTTGGCCTGAAACTGGATAATCTGGTTATTCAGCCGGGCTGCGGACAACAGCACAAACAGGCCTGTTTAAAAGCTCTGGCCCTTTTCCGGCAGGACACACCGTCATGATGCCTGTAAGCCTGCCGATTGCGGGGAACCGTGAAAGTATGCTGACTTCCGTTTTCTTTGTGGTACTGGCGGCCTCCCTGTTCAGCGATATTCATTTGTGGGTACTACTGCTTTGTTTATGTGCCGGCATTGTCAGAGGATTTTTGTTTCTCGGCTGGTACAACCATATGCCCGGAAAGCGAATGGTCAACTTACTTGCCCTGCTGGCGGGAACAGCGCTGATCACCACCAGTGACGGTATGGATTTCCTGCATATTATGGTTAACCTGCTGCTGCTGGCCTGTGCACTAAAATTAATGTTGTTAAGTAAGCGACGGGATTTCTATCAACTTTTTATCTGCGCCATATTCCTGCTGGCCTGCGGTTTCATTTTCTATCAGTCGCTGGCCCGTACGTTATTTTACGGCATCATGTTTCTGTTCCTACTTTATATTCTGTTGTCTGCCCACACACCGTCGTCAACCAGACAATTCAGACAAAAGAAAACCCTTATCCTTTTCTTTCAGGCGTTGCCTCTTGCTGTTATTTTGTTTGTGTTTATGCCCCGGCTTCCCCCTTTATGGAAAATGCCGGAAGGCAAATCCACAGAAACCGGGCTGGCAGAAACCATTACGCCGGGTGACATTGCCAATCTCGCACAGTCTGAAAAGCTGGCATTCAGTGCCACATTCTCAACGCCTGTTCCGGTCAGAGAACAGCTTTACTGGCGTGCACTGACGCTGGAACATTTTGACGGAAAATCGTGGTCAGTCAGTGAAACAAGGCAATACGCAGAAACCCAATTGCGGTATATGAATAAGCCGTTCCGGCCAGCCCTCAGCGGTGAGCCTGTCCGCTATGAAGTCATTGCCGAACCCACCAAAAAATCCTGGTTATTTGCATTAGACACTGCTGTACCGGACAATGCAGCCAGTCAACGGGAATTGTGGCAGGGCTGGCAATACCAGCTAACATCAAGACAGCCACTGTTCAGCCGCTATGCTTATTATGTTGCCTCCTACCCTGACTCTCCGCGAAGTCAGGGGAATGCGGCGCTGGACAATACGCTGAACCTGCAAGTGCCGGAAAGAGGTAATGAGAAAACCAGGGAATGGGTACACGGGCTCAGAGAGATGCATCCTGATAACCGTGCATTTGTTTCAGCACTGATGCGTTATTTTAATGACAAGCCTTTCAGTTACACGTTAACACCACCACCCATGCTTAATGATCCGGTAGACAGTTTCCTGTTTGACCATCAACAGGGATTTTGTGCTCATTATGCCAGTGCGATGACATTTGCACTGCGGCTTGCCGGTATCCCCGCCCGCATCGTGACAGGTTATCAGGGTGGCACGCCTATCAATGATGAAACCGTCAATGTGTATCAGTACGACGCTCACGCCTGGGTAGAAGCAAAAACTGACGGGATGAACTGGCAAAGCTACGATCCGACAACCATGGTTGCGCCTTCACGAATTTTCGACGGTTTTGAGCAGGCAGCAAGATTCTCGACAGAGATTCAGGGCGATCATCCGTTAAACGGTATCAGTCAGCTTGCGTTCTTCGATGCATTGCGCAACATGAGTGCGCAAATGGATTTTCTCTGGAGCCGCTGGTTTTTGGGCTATAACAATGATAAACAAACGGACATTCTAGACCGTATTTTAAATGGTATTACGCCGTTAAAGCTCAGCTTATTTGCCGCCGGCCTGCTATTGTTCACAGGCGCGCTGCTAATTATATACTTTGTACCGGGATGGCAACGAAGTCACATTGCCAGAGAAAAGAAGTACTATCTTGGCGCGGTTGAGAAACTGGAACAAAAATTTGGCCTGCAACGGGAAAACCGCAGTCCGGGTCAATTCTATGAATACTGTAAGCATAAAGTGCCGGAGGCTATAGCAAACGATCTCGCCAGTCTGACCAGATTGTTTGAACAGTATCAATATCATCCTCATCAGGCTCCTCCGGTAACGGCGATTCGTGAAGCCGCGAAACAACTCTGCCGGCGGGTGCGAAATACTGCCCGTCATTAAAGCTGACCACATCCATGCCGTAATACCGCTGAAAACGACAGCTTTCCGCCAGAGTTTGCCGCGGATAATAAGGTACATAGCTGACAGTAGCGTGGCTGCAATACTCATGGATCCCTTCAGCCAGTTCTGATGACTGCCCTGCAAGCAACCATAATTCAGCAATTTTACAGGGGCCGGCATAGAATATAATGCAACGTGCTGTGATGATGACTTTGGTTACCCGGCTGACAGGAACAACGACAGCCGCTTCCAGCCTGAGCAATGAGGCGACGGTGGGATAAATGGCAATGGTTTCTTTACCGCCCTGCTTCCCTTTGCGAAGCATGGACTTGTACCAGGCGTTTCTGAACCATAACCAGTAGACGATAAAGCCGAGGGGGATCACTGTCGCGAGTGTGTGAACTATCCATTGCATAACTCTCTCCTTTAAGCCGCTTAAATGTATCAGCTGCCGGAGTCACCGCAAGTACAGGTTTAGTACAGTTTTTCCGGGCCATAAAAAAACCCGCCGGATGGCGGGTTTTTTAAAGCTTTACAGAAGAATTACTTAGCTGCTTTACGCGCTTTCGCTTCTTCCATTACTTTGTCAGCTACGTTCTGAGGACATGCTGAGTAGTGGCTGAATTCCATAGAGAACTGACCACGACCAGATGTAATAGTACGCAGGTGACCGATGTAACCAAACATTTCTGACAGAGGTACATCTGCTTTAATGCGTACACCTGTTGCACCAGCTTCCTGGTCTTTGATCATACCACGACGACGGTTAAGGTCACCGATTACGTCACCTACGTTGTCTTCCGGGCTGAACACGTCAACTTTCATGATTGGCTCAAGAAGCTGAGGACCGGCCTTTGGAATTGACTGACGGAATGCACCTTTCGCTGCGATTTCGAACGCGATTGCTGATGAGTCAACTGCGTGGAAACCACCGTCGTACAGCTCAACTTCTACGTCCAGAACCGGATAACCAGCAAGAGGGCCCTGATCCATCATACCTTTGAAGCCTTTCTCGATAGCCGGGAAGAATTCTTTAGGTACGTTACCACCAACAACTGTCGACTTGAACACGAAGCCAGTGTTAGTTTCGCCAGGACGGATGCGGTAATCAATCTTACCGAACTGACCAGAACCACCAGACTGCTTCTTGTGCGTGTAGCTGTCTTCTACCGGAGTAGTGATAGTTTCACGGTAAGCAACCTGTGGTTGACCTACTTCCAGCTCAACGCCGTAAGTACGCTTCAGGATGTCTACTTTGATGTCTAAGTGCAGCTCACCCATACCTTTCAGGATGGTTTCGCCAGAATCTTCGTCAGTTTCAACCTGGAACGACGGATCTTCTGCTACCAGTTTACCGATAGCGATAGACATCTTCTCGTTAGCGCCTTTATCTTTAGGCTTAACAGCGATAGAGATTACCGGCTCAGGGAAGATCATTGGCTCAAGGGTACAAGGGTTCTTAGGATCACACAGAGTGTGACCAGTCTGAACGTTCTTCATACCTACGATTGCAATAATGTCACCTGCTTGCGCAGAAGTCAGTTCAGTACGGTCATTCGCGTGCATTTCCACCATGCGGCCAACACGCTCAGTTTTACCTGTCGCAGAGTTAAGGATGGTGTCACCCTTGTTCAGCTTACCAGAGTAAATACGTACGAACGTCAGAGCACCGAAACGGTCGTCCATGATTTTGAACGCCAGCGCACGGAAAGGCTCGTCAACAGATACAGTTGCAACTTTACCGGTAGGTTCACCAGTTTCTTCGTCAGTCAGATCCTGTGGATCAACTTCAGTAGGAGAAGGCAGGAAGTCTACTACTGCGTCCAGAACCAGCTGAATACCTTTGTTTTTGAAAGCAGAACCACAATAAGTCGGGAAGAATGCCAGATCACGGGTACCTTTACGGATACAACGCTTGATGTCTTCCAGAGAAGGCTCTTCACCTTCCATGTAAGCCATCATAAGGTCATCGTCCTGCTCAACGGCAGTTTCGATCATCATTTCACGATATTCGTTCGCTTTATCAACCATGTCGGCAGGGATATCAACTACTTCGTAGTTTTCTGGCAGGCCAGAGTCATCCCAGATGTATGCTTTCATGTCCAGCAGGTTAACAACACCTGTAAACTGGTCTTCGATACCGATTGGCAGGGTCATTACCAACGGGTTAGCAGCAAGTACTTTCTTAACCTGGCCAACAACACGGTAGAAATCTGCACCCATACGGTCCAGTTTGTTTACGAAGATTACACGGGCAACTTCTGATTCGTTAGCATAACGCCAGTTAGTTTCAGACTGAGGCTCAACACCGCCTGAACCACAGAAAACACCGATACCACCATCCAATACTTTCAGAGAACGGTAAACTTCAACTGTGAAGTCAACGTGTCCCGGAGTATCGATGATGTTCATACGGTGGTCTTTCCAGAAACAAGTAGTCGCAGCAGACTGGATAGTAATACCGCGCTCAGCTTCCTGTTCCATGAAGTCAGTAGTTGACTCACCATCGTGTACCTCACCAGTTTTATGGATTTTACCGGTAAGCTTCAAAATACGTTCTGTAGTGGTAGTCTTACCCGCGTCTACGTGGGCGAAGATACCAATGTTTCTGTAAAGAGATAAGTCTGACATTAGTTCACTTTCGTTGGTTCAGAGTAAAAAAACGGCGGGATTATAAAGGATTTCAATACCAGATTTATAGTCCTTTGCGAAAAAAGTCTAAAACTTATTCAGCAGTTCCGCGCCAAGCCTTTAATTTTATATTTAAAATCAATAAATTACCATCATAAGGCTTTATTTAAGCTTTTATGACAGTAACAGTAACCTCGTCGCGATTATGATAAAGGTGTCTGACTTTCATCCGAAAGCCGCCAGCTTTTTTGCCAAGTCGCGATTGTATTTCCCCGATAGCGGCCGTCACCGTGTCGTATCGTTTCTTCATTGGCAGCTTAAGGTTGAAAATCGCATGATCTGCCCAACCTTTTTCCAGCCACTCACTCATGAGTACCGCTACCCTGTCGGGGCGCTCTATCATATCACACACCAGCAAATCTACACGGCCAAATTTGGGCTTATAAGTAAAGCCGTCTGCCGCATAATGGTCCACTAATCCTGTTGCCATGAGTTCTTCGTCGATAGCACCGTTGTCAATGGCCTCAACGCCCATCTCACGGATCACCAGCTGATACGTCCAGCCGCCCGGACACGCCCCCAGATCTACCGCACGGGCGCCTTCACGGAAAATTTCCCGTCGTTCTTCATCGTTCAGCATGGTCAGAATGGCTTCCTCAAGCTTGAGAGTCGACCGGCTGGGTGCTTTCGGCGGAAATTTCAGACGACAGATGCCGTTAGCAAAGGGACTGCGCATGGCCGGATAAGAATGGCCCACGAAACAATTGTCATAATCAGTGAAGAAAACATGCAATGCTCTGCCGTCTTCTTTTTCTTTATATGTCAGTGCTCCCTGCTTTCTTAAACCTTGCCGCAGTGGCACAGTGAACTTCCGGCAGAATTTAGCCAGCGCTTTTCCTGCTTCGGTATCTGCATGCTCGACAAACAATAAGGTGTTTTTCCACTCATCCGTGTCTGCGTCGCTGATGGCAGCCAGTACCGGACCTGCCCGGTTTGTTTTGTCGAGATCTTCAAGATGAGCGGTGACCACCACAATCTGACGGGGAAAAATGGTATCAGCCACAGCAAGACGCTGACCCAGCCGGTCTGCATCGCCCTGCTCATAAAAATGAAACAAAATGAAGCCCTGGTCCGGCGTAAATACCGGATACCCGTAAATACCGGCTTCAGAGGTCAATGCTGTCAGTTCCCCGGCGGTATCAGCTTCATAACCACTGCGGCAGTAAATCAGCAAACTATTCATGCCACTTTCCTTTTACCACACCGGTGATCAGTGCCACCCAGCCAATCATAAAGAATAAACCGCCAAGTGGCGTTACCGGTCCGAGAAAGCGCCATTCCAGCAAGGTGAGTAAGTAGATGCTGCCACTGAACAAAACAATGCCGGCAACAAAACAAATACCGGCGGTACTTAATAACCTGCTACTCACGGCGTGTCGCAGTGCCGGCAAAATCAGTAACGCCAGCGCATGATAAAATTGATAGTCCACAGCGGTATGCCATGACGTCAGTTGTGAAGCGCTAAGCATCGACTTTAGCGCATGCGCACCGAACGCGCCGAATATCACAGCGGCCAGCGCGGCAATAGCACCGGTAAGAACAAAAGGTTTTAGCATGAAATAAGCCTGTTAATAAAAGCGGCTGAAGCTGAAGCCGCCTGCTGCATGTGTTCGTTTAATGTATGACCGCTGGATTTACGGGGCTTGAGACTGTGGTCGCCGTCAGGCAGAAAATGCAAAGTGACCTGACCGGACAGATTATAACCGTCAACTTCGCTTTGCGTACCGAAGGTGTCCCGTTCTCCCTGATTGATGAATACGGGTTTTGTCATTTTCACCAGATGTTCCGTGCGCAGCTTTTCCGGCTTGCCGGGAGGATGAAAAGGATAACCAAACACCACCGCGCCTTTCGCCTCTGTTGCTTCAAGAATCATCGTCGACACACGACCGCCCATAGACTTGCCGCCGATAAATACCGGCGAAGAAGTATTTTCAGCCACCTGCTCTACCAGATCTTTATAATAAGCTTCCAGTTTATCTATTTTATCCGGTGGCCTGCGTTTACCGGTTTCCGCTATGGTCTGCATGTAGGGAAAATCAAACCGCACCACCGTAATCCCCTGTGCTGCCAGTAAGGCAGCCAAGTCCGCCATAAAGGGAGACTGCATACCCGCACCGGCACCATGAGCAAGGATCAAAACGGCGACCTCATGCTCTGCCCGGTCGGTGATCATGTCAGACATCGTATTGTTCCTCTTCAACCTGCGCTAATATCCAGCTTCTGAACGCGGCGATTTTACCTAAATCTGCCTGCGCTTCATCACAAACCAGATAAAACGCATCCCGACTGGCGACTTTTTCTTCAAAAGGCATGATTAGACGGCCGGCATCCAGTTCCGGACGGGCAAGAATAGTGTTACCCAGCGCAATGCCCTGCCCCAGCGCAGCAGCCTGGAGTACCAGCATGGAGTGACTGAACACCGGCCCCTGGTTTACATTCACGCCGGACACGCCGACACTTTTCAACCAGTTTTTCCAGGCTTCACGGCTTAAATCGTGCAGCAGAACATGGTGCTTCAAATCGCTCAGGCTATTCAGCGGTTTAGGGCCGTTAAACAACATGGGAGAGCACAACGGAGTAAGGTACTCGGTATGCAGTTTATCGGCTTTTACGCCGCTCCAGCGGCCTTTACCGTAATAAATAGCCACATCCACATCGTCTTCTAAAAACCCTTCATCGAAATCTACGGCTTTAATACGCACATCAATATCCGGATGCTCAACGCTGAAACGACTGATACGGGGTACCAGCCACTGGCTGGCAAAACTTGGCGGCATAGCAACGGTAATCGCTCCTTTACTGCCTTTTGCCAGCAATCTTTCTGTGGCTTCCTGAAGATGTTTAAAGATATCTTTCAGCTCAAGAAAATAGGCCTGTCCTTCTTCAGTAAGGAGCAGCGTCCGGTTGCGGCGAAGAAACAACTTCATTGATAAGAATTCTTCGAGCGCTTTAATTTGATGACTGACAGCAGCCTGGGTAACGAATAATTCTTCGGCGGCTTTGGTAAAACTCAGGTGCCTGGCGGCGGCTTCAAAGGCTTTCAGCGCATTCAGCGGCGGCAAACGTCTATGCACGCTTCCCTCCGGCAGCTAAATGACTAACGTGATAAAGCATTAGTTTTTCTAATCCTCAAACCCTACTTTTACTCGTTTTAAAGACGAGCAAAATCTGTTTATTATTCGCACGCTTTCAGAGCACAGCACTTTTCAATCAATCAGTTAGACAAGTGCAATGTTAACAAGAAAGCTCAATTTGTTAACGAATTTTAAATTAATTTTATTAGGTGTGATATGACTAAATTCAAAAAATTCTTCAGCCAGATGGCTGTTATCTTAGCGGCAACCACTGCTTACCCAACGATTTCTCAGGAACTGCCGGCTTCTATGCCTGTGGTACCTGCTATGAATACCCTTGAACTAACTGTAGAAATGGTCAGTGTTCAGGAACAAGTTAAGGCTGTTCTGGCCGCAGAAGTGCAACAGCACGTTGCCAGTACACTTATCGCGATGAACGAAAAAGACAATCGCGACGCTAAGGAAGATAACCCCAGCGAATAAGCCCTTTTTCACACCTGATTCGGTGCCCGGCAACAATGTTGCCGGGCACCGTCTTCAGCGTTTCATTTAGTTTGCACTGGTATCCAGCGGCGCAAACCCCTTCACTAGCTCATCTAACGCTTTCATTTGCTGTAAATACGGTTCCAGCTTTGACAATGGCAACGCACATGGTCCGTCACATTTCGCTTCATCCGGATTCGGATGCGCTTCGATGAATAAACCTGCAAGACCTAAAGCCATACCACTACGCGCCAGTTGCGCAGCTTGTGCACGGCGGCCATCTGCTGAAGTAGCTCTGCCTCCCGGCATCTGCAACGCATGAGTTGCATCGAAAATTACCGGTGCATACGCTTTCATTGCATCCATGCCCAGCATATCGACAACCAAGTTGTTATATCCAAAGCAACTGCCCCGTTCACACAGGATCACTTTATCGTTACCGGCTTCCCCGAGTTTACCGATAATATGACGCATTTCATGGGGAGCCAGAAACTGGGGTTTCTTCACATTAATGACCGCACCGGTCTCTGCCATTGCCACCACCAGATCGGTCTGGCGGGCGAGAAAGGCCGGTAGCTGAATAACATCCGCGACTTCCGCCACAGGTGCCGCCTGATGAGGCTCATGGACATCGGTGATCACCGGTACATTAAAAGTAGATTTGATTTCTTCAAAAATCTTTAAGCCTTCTTCCATGCCCGGCCCCCGGTAAGATGTTACAGAAGAACGGTTCGCTTTATCAAAAGAGGCTTTAAATACGTATGGAATGCCCAGCCGTGTAGTCACTTCCACATAGTGCTCAGCAATTTGCATTGCCAGATCACGGGATTCGAGCACATTCATGCCACCAAATAATACAAACGGCTTGTCGTTAGCAACAGTAATATTGCCAACCTGAATTTCAGTACGGGACTGTGTCATTATTTACTTCCAAATTAAAAAAACAACGGTTGCTTTGATACTGCAACCTTGGCGATTAACCCCAACCAGGTTAATGCACCGATAAAACCAATCCAGCGCAGTGGCTTGTTCCGCCCCCATTTAAGCGCAAACATCCCCATCAGAATATAGGCCACCAGCCCGACCACTTTGAAGGTCAGCCAGCCCTGTACAAACGGGTACTGGTCAATAAGAAAACATAGCCATAGCGCACTGGCCAGAAGGCAGGTATCGATGACATGAGGGAGAATTTTGAGCCACTTTCTGGTCAGTAACTCACTGTTAAACTGGGACAGCATAAATCTGAAAATAAACAAAAATACACTGAGTGCGATGGCCGTAAGGTGCAAATGCTTAGCCATTAAATACATAACAACCTCTTTATTATTGTGATATGTGGTCCGCCAGCCGGCGTTGAATTTCTTCGAAGCGGCCAATATTCGCCAGCATATAACTGACCAGCTGCGGATCAAAATGTCGTCCGCTTTCCGCCTTCAACGTGCTGACGGTTTTTTCCAGCGACCAGGCTTCTTTGTACGGGCGCTTGTTCATCAGTGCATCAAACACATCGACGATAGCCGCGATACGGCTTTCCAGACGGATTTCCTCGCCTTTCAGTCCTTCAGGATAGCCTTGTCCGTCCCACCGTTCATGATGTTCTTTAGCAAGCACAGAAGCCAGCTGAATGGTAGGACTGTCTGAGTCTTTTAATATCTGATAGCCAAATTCCGCATGCTGACGGATAGCAAACCGTTCTTCTTCCGTCAGTACATCTGTTTTTGTCAGGATTTGTGATGAAATATGTGCATTTCCCACATCATGCAACGGAATAGCAAGCCGCAGCGTCATGATTTGTGCTTCGCCCAGCCCGGCATATCGTGCCAGTAACTCAGCCATATCGACCATCCGGCGGATATGCTTGCTGGTTTCACTGTCACGTTCCATGGCTTTACCCAACCGCTCAATGATTTCCCGCTGGGTGGTTTCCACTTCCTGACTGATAAGCACATTTTCAAATGCCAGCTGCACATTTTCTGAGAACAACTGCAATAAATGCATATTTGTTTCGCTGAGTTTACGGGGGATACCGGATAAATATAGTAATGACCCCTTGTAGTGCTTACTGAAGCAGTAAGCCACCACATAATCTTCGCCAAAGATAATGCTCTGCTCTTTTAACGCCCGCTGGCACAACAAATACGCTTCTGCGGGCAACGCATCAATCAACGATTTCCCTTCCTGACCGGCATATTCGCCATTGCCGGCAAACACGAACAGTTCCTGCGGTAAAGACTGCGTGACGGGTCGCGGCACCGCCACGGCATTGGTGATATAGGCGGCGTCTTTGGAGAATCCGAGAATAGAGGAAAGTTGCTGAATAATACCCCGCATGAATTTTTCAAGGGATCGGGAAGTAAACAGGTCGGCGGAAGCATCAATAATTTTTTCAAGACCGGCGCGGCTTTCCTCAATCACGACGATATCGCGATACGATCGCAATGCCGCAATCATGAAAGTAAACAGTTTCTGCGCGGTGAGTTCGGTTTTTGACTTGTAATCGTTAATATCATAATCAACAATCACATCCCGTTCTGGTGCCTGTCCGGGTTGTCCGGTCCGCAGAATGATGCGGGTAAAATGATTATCCAGTGTTTCTCTGATGTATTCTGCGACTTCAAGCCCGGCATTATCGGTCTCCATCACCACATCTAGCAGGACCACAGCCACATCGTCATTTTCACGAAAGTAGGTTTTGGCTTCATCGCCGCTATAAGCGCTGACAAATTCCAGCCGCTTATCATCCAGCACAAAATCGCTCAACGCCAGTTTTGTCACCGCGTGTACTTCCGGCTCATCGTCAACAATGAGCACCTTCCAGACGCCAAGTTCCTCTGTTAATTCCTCGTCGTCATCGTCCGCAAACAGGAAATCATCAGTCATTTACAGCATTCCATTTTTATAAAAGGCCGGTTAAAGCATACTGTAAGAGGAATTATTCGCAAGCAGGTCTTTTCGCAATAGTTATCCGGTCAAGACCGGCAAGATCAGCAAAGGTGTTTGCCATGGTGTAACCGCTGTCATTAAACAGCCCGCGGATTGCACCGCCCTGCTCACTGCCATGTTCAATAAGCAGCCATCCGCCTGGCTTAAGACATACTGATGCCTGACTGATGATAAGCCGGATATCATCAAGCCCGTCCTCACCGGCGGTGAGCGCTGACAGGGGTTCGAAGCGGACATCACCTTGTTGCAGATAGTGACTGTCTGATTCCACATAAGGGGGATTGGTCACCAGCATATCAAACTGCTTATCTTTCAGGGCATCAAACCAGTGGCTGACGATAAAAGAGACGTTGGTGATGTGATTCAGTGCTGCATTTTGTTTAGCGAGGTCGACAGCCTCTTCAATGCGATCTGTACCGGTGACCTGAATGTCCGGTCTTTCGCTGGCCAGTGCCAGCGCCACAGCGCCTGTTCCGGTGCCCAGGTCACACACATTGCAAGGCTCAGAAGGAAGCAGTTCCAGCGCTTTTTCCACCAGCAGTTCGGTTTCCGGACGCGGAATAAGCGTGGCAGGATTCACATTAAGTGTCAGTGTCCAGAAATCGCGGTTACCGGTCAGGTGCGCCACCGGCCGGCCTGTTTTTCTTTCACTGATGAGCTGTCTGAAGCGGTTAAGCTCCTCGTCCTTAAGTACTTTATCACTCCAGGTGTACAACCAGGTTTGTGTCTGGCCCAGTACATGAGCCAGCAGTACTTTTGCGTCGGTGGCAGGAGACTCACCGCCTGCCAGCGCTTCTTTTGCCTGTTGAAGTGCACAGGCAATGGTGACTGACATTATTCGTCTGCCAGTGAAGCCAGCAGATCGGCCTGGTGTTCCTGCCGGATAGGATCAGCCAGCGCAGCCAGATCCCCTTCAATGACCTCATCAAGACGGTACAGGGTCAGGTTGATTCGGTGATCAGTCACACGGCCCTGGGGAAAGTTGTAAGTACGGATACGTTCAGAACGGTCACCACTGCCCACCAGATTGCGGCGGGTGGTAGCCTCTTCTTTCGCCCGCTTTTCTTCTTCGAGCTGATTCAGACGGGCCTGCAGTACAGACATGGCCTTAGCACGGTTTTTGTGCTGTGAACGCTCATCCTGACACTCAACCACAAGACCGGTTGGAATGTGAGTCATCCGGATAGCAGAGTCTGTTTTGTTAACGTGCTGACCACCGGCACCGGATGCACGGAAGGTATCAACACGCAGGTCTGCCGGATTAATTTCAATGGCTTCAGACTCAGGGATCTCAGGCAAAACTGCCACTGTACAGGCTGACGTGTGAATACGTCCCTGAGATTCAGTTTCCGGCACACGCTGTACCCGGTGTCCGCCGGATTCAAATTTCATAATACCGTAAACGCCTTCACCGGAAAGATTAGCGATGACTTCTTTAAAGCCACCGTGCTCACCTTCATTCTGACTGACCACCTCTACGCGCCAGCCCTTTGATTCAGCATAGCGGCTGTACATACGGAACAGGTCACCGGCAAAAATAGCCGCCTCATCACCGCCGGCACCGGCACGGATTTCCAGAAAGCAGTTGTGGTCGTCGTTGGGATCTTTAGGTAACAGAAGAATTTGCAGTTCGCTTTCAAGGCGTGCAATGTCTTCTTTTGCCTGCTTCATTTCTTCCTGCGCCATTTCGCGCATTTCGGCATCGTCTTCTTCCATCATTTCCAGTGCAGAAGCAAGATTTTCTTCAGCCTGCTGAAAAGCATTAAAGCCTTTTACAACATCTTCCAACTGACTGAACTCTTTTGACAACGCGCGGAATTTATCCTGATTGGAAATCGTACCGGGATCACCAAGCAATGCCTGAACCTCGTCAAACCTTTCCACCAGGTTCTCGAGCTTTCTGGTCACCGATTCTTTCATATTCTGTTTTACCCTTCTTTGTCCTGCCCGTTACCGGCAAGATCCATCGCCTGACCCAGCCATTGAGTCAGCGCGGCATTATTTTCGTGTGCAGCGTCCCGCAATACACGGGTAGGCCCGTGCATCAACGCATTGGTGAGTTTATAGGCCAGTTCCTGTACAACGTCTTCCGCGTTGCGGCCTTCGGACAACTGATTCATCGCCCTGGCGACCAGCTCATCTCTGGATGCCATGCCTTTCTGACGGTACTGACGCACCAAATCAATGGAATGCTGCGCCTGTTTCCAGCTTAAAAATACGGAAGCCTGATCATCGATGATTTTTTCAGCGTCCTGCGCGGCCATTTCACGGGAAGCTAGATTCTGCTCAACGATATGCTGCAAATCATCAACAGTATAAAGGTAGGCATCGCCGAGTTCATTAACCTGAGACTCAATGTCACGGGGAACCGCCAGATCAACAAGAAACATGGGCATGTTACGGCGCTGCTTCAAGGCCTTTTCCACCATCCCTTTACCAATCAATGGCAACTGACTGGCTGTAGAACTGATGACTATATCAAAATCGTGAAGATGTTCAGGCAACTGAGACAGTGTGAGTACATCTGCGCCCAGATTCGCCGCCAGATTCTCAGCTCTGGCTACGGTACGGTTGGCAACGGCAAGACGCTGAACGCCCTGTTCTTTTAAATGCTGGGCAACCAGTTCAATGGTTTCGCCGGCACCTACCAGCAATACTGAGCGCTTTGGTAATGCGCTGAATATATGTTTGGCCAGTTGCACTGCAGCAAAGGCTACAGATACTGCGTTAGCACCGATTTCTGTTTCAGAGCGCACTTTTTTAGCCACAGAGAACGTGTGCTGGAATAACCGCTCGAACTCCGCCCCCACTGTACCGGAATGCTTTGCGTCACTGAATGCCTGTTTAATCTGTCCGAGAATTTGCGGTTCACCGAGGATCAACGAATCCAGCCCGCTTGCTACCCGCATAACATGCTTAACTGCATCTTCCTGCTGGTAAAGATAGCTGTTCTGTTCAATATCTTCCCGCTTCACATCATGAAAGGCAGATAACCAGTCGAGCAGCAATGCAGCCTCACCGGCCCCTTTCACGTAGACTTCAGTGCGGTTACAGGTAGACACGATGACAGATTCTTCAATACCGTCTATCTGCTTCAGCGAGGCGAGCGCAGACACCAGAGAATCCGGTGTAAAGGCGACTTTTTCGCGTAATGCAACAGGTGCAGTTTTGTGGTTTATTCCGAGGGCAGTAAGGGTCATCAATATTTATGCTGGCATCTTCGGAGCGGCATTGTACGAAAAACCCAAAATGATTGAAAGTACTCCTGAAACTGTGTTCCCATTAGATCCCTGAGTTTTGAAGCAATCATCCCGTTGCATTGCGTAGGATCATAATCGTTCATGATTTTCCGGATACTTTTTGCAGGTTTGTTTATCGCCCTGTTATCAGCCTGTACCACTCTGCCGGATGGCCCGGAGACCGCAGTAAACCTGCCTTCTCAGCTTGAGAAGCTGAAGTCTGTCACCCGCTGGCAGATGAAAGGTAAGATGGCTATCCGCAATGAAAAGGAAGCTGTCAGCGCCCACGTAAACTGGAAAACCGATGAGCCCGATTTTAATTTCCGTTTAACCAATATGCTGGGTATTACCCTGGCGAATATCGATTTCAGTGACGGCATGGCGACACTGGAAGCTGACGACAAGCGCTGGCAGGACACCAGTCCCGCACGTCTGATTTACCAGACAACCGGCTGGGATATTCCCGCCGGCAAGCTGCTGAACTGGGTAAAGGGGTTGCCTTTACGGGGCGACGACTACAAGCTCAACGATAAACAACTACTGGCTTCCCTTTCTCCGGGCTGTGAAGCCTGCGGCAACTGGCAAGTCAGTTACAGCAACTATGGTGAGGAAGCAGGACTGTGGTTGCCACATCAGTTAATGCTTACCCGCACAGACAACACAAAAATATGGATAAAAATCCGGATTGATGAGTGGACCATACAGTAATGCAACACAGTGAATGGTGGCCCAGCCCGGCCAAACTGAATTTATTCCTTCATATCCTCGGTAAATACGATAACGGTTACCATCAGCTTCAGACCCTGTTTCAGTTACTGGACCGTGGTGATGAACTGGCTTTTGATGTCACCAACGACGGCAATATCACCCTTAATCCGTCGATTCCCGGTGTGAATGATGAAGATAATCTGATTGTAAAAGCAGCCAGACTGTTACAGACACACACGGGAACAGATAAAGGCGCAAACATCCGGTTGAAAAAGTCACTGCCCATGGGCGGCGGTATCGGCGGTGGCTCATCTAACGCCGCCACAGTTCTGGTTGCTCTGAACTACTTGTGGCAGTGCGGTCTGAGTACAGCAGAACTGGCCGGATTAGGTCTGCGTCTGGGCGCCGACGTACCTATCTTTGTTGAAGGCCGTACAGGTTTCGCCGGCGGTGTGGGCGAGCACATCAGTCCCGCTGATTTAGACGAACAATGGTATCTGGTTGTCAATCCGGGTATACACGTGGGTACTGCAGATATTTTCAGAGAGCCTGCCCTGCCCCGCAATACACCGCCCATGGAATGGCACAATTACACTTTCGCTGCAACGCATAATGATTGCCAGAGTATTGTCTGTAAAAAGCATCCGGAAGTTGCAATATTATTACAGTGGTTGCTACAATTCGCACCGTCGCGGATGACGGGCACAGGCGCGTGCGTATTTTCTGTATTTAGTGATGAACATTCAGCCAGACGGGTTCTCGGGAAATTGCCTGCAGAATGGTCCGGTTTTGTTGCTAAAGGTGTGAATATGTCGCCATTACAACAAAAGCTAAAATACGTGAACGAAGCATCGGACATGAACTAAATTTTTGGGGTATAGCCAAGTTGGTAAGGCAGCGGGTTTTGATCCCGCCATTCGTTGGTTCGAGTCCAGCTACCCCAGCCACCTCCTTTATCAAACGCACCGAGGAAACACTTGTGCCAGATATGAAGCTCTTTGCAGGCAACGCCGTCCCCGAACTTGCCCATAAGGTTGCAGAACGCCTTTATACCAAACTTGGTAACGCCAGTGTTGGTCGCTTTAGCGACGGTGAGATCAGTGTAGAAATTCATGAAAACGTCCGTGGCTCGGACGTTTTTATTATCCAGTCTACCTGTGCACCAACCAACGACAACCTGATGGAATTGATTGTGATGATCGACGCCCTGCGTCGTGCATCAGCAGGACGTATTACTGCTGTTATTCCCTATTTCGGCTATGCGAGACAAGACCGTCGCGTCCGCTCAGCCAGGGTGCCAATCACAGCCCGTGTGGTCGCAGATTTTCTGTCTAACGTGGGTGTTGACCGTGTACTGACCATCGACCTGCACGCAGAGCAAATCCAGGGTTTCTTCGATGTACCGGTAGATAACGCTTTCGGTACACCTATCCTGCTTGCAGACATGGTTCAGCGTGATTTTGTCGACCCGATTGTTGTGTCTCCGGACATCGGCGGCGTAGTACGTGCCCGTGCAACGGCTAAATTGCTGAATGATGCAGAACTGGCAATCATCGATAAACGTCGTCCGAAAGCGAACGTTTCTCAGGTGATGAATATTATCGGTGATGTGAAAGACCGTGACTGCATCATTGTTGACGACATGATTGACACCGGCGGTACGCTGGCGAAAGCTGCGGAAGCCCTGAAAAATCATGGCGCGCGCAAAGTGTATGCTTACGCGACTCACGCTATCTTCTCAGGCAACGCGCCTAAGAACCTGAAAGAGTCGGTTATCGATGAAATCATTGTTACCGACAGTATTCCGCTGTCAAAAGACATGCAGGCAACCGGTAAAGTGAAACAACTCACATTGTCTGAAATGCTGGCTGAAACGATTCGCCGCATCAGCAACGAAGAGTCTATCTCAGCGATGTTCGAATACTGATAACTGCCTGTGCGCAGATTATTAAAGGCCGGTGCTGAGAAGCACCGGCTT
>NZ_CFHOXV010000009.1:0-111344 GCF_984505615.1 Alteromonas sp.
TTGCGCGCCGTACACCTTGCTAAAGGCGAGCACAAAACGGCGGAATATTTAGCTGTAAATCCTAAGGGAAAAGTACCGGCTCTGCTGACAGTTACAGGCGTGATTACAGAAACCCCGGCCATATTGCTGTTTCTGCACGCACACTATCCGGATGCAGGGATTCTGCCCGCTAACGTCAGCAACGTAGAAGCTGTGAGCGATCTGGCCTGGTTTGCCAGCTTCGTTCACCCGCTGATCACGCGATATTGCAAGCCGGACTTACTGGGCGTAACTACTGATGTTGACGCAGTGAAAGATGTAGCAGCATCGCAGTTAAAATCGGCGTATCAAGCCGCAGAGAAGCGGTTGAAAGCCAGCCCTTACTGGTATGGCGACGATTGGAGTGCTACAGACGCTTATCTGTTCTGGACGGTAAACCGGCTGAAACGTGCAGGCTTTGATTTTTCAGAGTTTGAATACGTTATTCAGCACTATCAGCAAATGCTGGCAAGCCCGGTGATTAAACGGGCACTGCTGAAGGAAAAAGCGCTTTAGCTTAACGTATAGCGCAAATAAAAACGGGACGCCTGATTAGCGTCCCGTTTTCGTTCTATACGATATCAGTAACCTGTCACTGAGGAGACAAACGAACGGATTTCATCCCGTAAACGGGTATCGGACGTACCCAGATGACCGGCCACTGAATAGTGATTATGGCCTGACAGGATCATACTTCTGTCGAGAATATGATTTACCTGCAACCGCTCTTGTAATAAACCGATGCACTCCTTCTGGAAGCGTTCGGGGTCAAGCTCTGTACAGGCAATAAATAAGGGCACAGTCGTTGAAATGAGTGCAGGTAAAGGCTTACGGGAGTCATATCCGGCTGCATCACCATAGTACAGGGTGTCACGCTCATCCAGCGGAGTAATGCCGTACAAACCGGACAATAACACCGCACCGGTGATGTCTGCTTTACCCGGGTTCAGTTGAAGATACGTCGCCACATGACACGCGCCGGCGGAGGTACCGCACAGGATGATGTTATCAGCATCACCGCCATACTGAGCCACATTGGACTTAAGCCAGCTGACCACGCGGGTCACATCTTCACCACCGGCAGGCCAGGTAAAATCAGGGGCAAGGCGATAGTTTATCACTACACCCAGCCAGCCCTGCTCTGCTGCCATACGACCCACGCAGGCGTTATACCAGCGCTCGCTATCGCCCTTATCGCCTTTCAGAAAACCGCCACCGTGAACAAAAACGAATACCGGCTTTGACTCACCGTTTTGGCTGCCGGCGCCATAAATATCCAGCACATGACGCTCGTGGTCGCCATATGCCACATCAACAGCACTGGCGGGCTGTTTGGCCACCAACAGACGTTGCTCGTCACCCAGAATGGCCAGCAAGCCTTCCATCACGGGCGGGCCGAGTTCACGGCCCAGACGGCGGATTTGTTCACTTACCGCGGTGTTTTCCATGGTTTATTTTCCTGCCTGATGCTTAACAACTATTCAGCGGTGATAGTATTCACCAGCTTGCCCATAGGACCAATTTCCACCGACACCGTGTCGCCCGGCTTCATCCACAGTGGCGGATTGCGCTTCGCACCAACACCGCCCGGTGTACCGCTGGCAATCACGTCACCGGGTTTAAGCGGTGTGAAGCTGGAGATATATGCAATCACCGTTGCGATTGGGAAAATCATATCGCCGATAGGCTGTTGTTGCACGATGTCGTCGTTCAGACGCGTAGTGACCTGCACCTCTGAAAGGTCACCGGCTTCGTCCGGCGTTACCATGTAAGGACCGAACGGGCCGGTAGTCGGGAAATTTTTGCCAGGTGTGAACTGGCGGGTGTGCCACTGCCAGTCACGTACGGACGCATCATTGAAACAGGCATAACCGGCAACATGAGACATGGCATCCTGCTCAGAAATATAACGGCCACCTTTGCCGATGATCACAGCCAGTTCACCTTCGAAATCCAGCTGCGTTGACACCTTTGGCATCACAATGGGCTGATTGTGACCAGACAGGGAATCTGCAAAGCGCACGAAAATTGAAGGATGATCCGTGGCAGCGCGGCCTGTTTCCTGTCTGTGAGTCTCGTAGTTATGCCCCACACAGAATACTTTATCAGGATTCGGCACAACCGGACCTAATGTGACATCAGCCAGGCTGAGTGTCGTTTCGCTGTTCAGCGATGACAGGGTGCCTTCAGTAATGGCCGTTTTTAAATCAGCTGCCTGTGCAGATAAATCGGTGATCACATCACCGTCAAGACGGCCAAAGCCCTGTTGACCACTGGCGGTAGTAAAGCTTACGTATTTCATAAAATAAATTCCTGAGTCGTTTAATTCAGCGGCGCGGGTTGCCATGTGCGGTGAAAGCGGAATGTTTCTTCAGCGACTTTCAGCCCGGCGAAATCTTTGTCAGACATGCCCCATTGATCGATGCGGTTTTCCGGCCACGTCCAGTCTTCCGGCGCACCCACTTTGTAATCTTCCGGCACTTTCTCAACGGCGGTAGAAAACTCTACAACTGCACCAAAAGGCGCGATGTAATAGGCAAACACGTTGTCACCCGGTCCGTGACGGCCCGGGCCCCAGGCTGGAGTGCGTTCATCGTCGCGCAACCGGCCGACACCGCGCATCACCGCGTCCATATCCTGCATCTCAAAGGCAATATGGTTCAGAGAGCTGAACCCTGCGCGGGCAAAAGCCGTGCTGTGATGGGAATCGTTGCAGCGTACGAATACCATGCCTTTGGTGCGGTCTGACACGCGGAAGTTAAGCACTTCTTCCACAATATCAGCCGTGCGTTCTGCATCGGTGGCATTGAATACCACATGTGTCAGTTTTACCGGCAAATCGTCATCGTCCAGCGCATCGACTTCTTCTGCATTCACCAGAAAACGTAATAATTCACCTTCAGGCAATTCAACAACAATGCCTTCGCCACCGCCCAAATCGGTACACACTTCAGGCCGGCAAGGGAAACCGGACTGAGTGACTCGTTCTTTCAGGGCAGTCAGTTCATCGTTGTCACACACAAAGGTGACGCTGCGTACATACTTGCTGTCGCCTTCTTCCAGCGCAACCAGATAAGGGAATGTGCCGGAGCCGCGAATGTAATGTGTGTTGTTTTGCACAGCCGCAAGTCTGGTGCCCCACACATTCACAAGGAAATCGGCGGCTTTATCTGCTTCCGGCAACACCATTTCTATACTGCGTAGTTTCATGCTTTACTCTCCAGTTCTCCGGCAACGGCATCTATGCCGGCAAGGGCGCAGTGCTCATCGACTTCACCGGTGTCACCGCTTATTCCCACAGCACCAAGGATGTTGCCCTGACTGTCTTTAATCAGATTGCCGCCCGGTGATAACGCCAGCTCAACCCCGCTGATGGCGGTGACACTGGCAAAAAATACCGGATTATTCTTCGCTTTCTCTGCAATGCCACGGGTATTGAAGCCCATGCCAAGAGCACCTTTTGCTTTCGCCATGGCGATATCGAAGCGATACAAGCTGGCCTTATCTTCCCGCTTGAAAGCGACCGGATGCGCACCGGCATCAAGTACAACAACCGCCAGCGGATTCACGTTATTTTCTCTGGCATAACGCAGGGTGCCATCAATGATCTTATCAGCGAGGGCTAATGTTAATGTCATGCTATGGATTCCTGTTGTGGAGTGGCAGCACAAGCACCATCAAGCTGGTGTCTCAGCTGCTGTAAAAGAGAGGCACAGCATTCACTGGCTGTACCGTAAACGTAGTAGTCAGGGCGCAGCAGTACCGCTCCCACACCGGCATCTTCAAACCAGGCGGTCAGTTGCGGGTCACGCCACTGGCTTAAGTCGACCACTTCGATGTTCAGGTCCGGCAGGGTACTTTTAACCTGAGTTAACGCTTTGCCCGCCACATCCAGTCCCGATACCAGTAGTCGCCAGTCGCCATGGGTTAAATCATCAAACAATTGTTCCGAGCCGTTAATATTCAAACGGGGCTGAATGAAGCGGCGGCCGGCCTGCGAAGTCTCTGCTGCGATAATGCCGTCTGTAACTGGCGGGATCAGGTCGGCGGCCGTGGTGGGCAACTCACCTTTTTTCACCTTTTCCCGTATGTCGATATCGCGCTGCGCGGCCTTCTCCCGGTCCAGCATGCAGATATAACGACCTGCACCGACTGCGGCGGAGATAACAGCCCGCACATGAGGGTCACGCTCAGGCTGATAGGTTTTAAGCAGGGATTCATTTGCCAGGCCTTTAGATACCAGGTCCAGTTTCCACGCCAGATTGGCGACATCACGGAAACCATGGCACATACCTTGTCCGAAAAACGGTGGAGTCTGATGGGCTGCATCACCGGCTAAAAAGACATTACCGCATTTCCATTGTTCCGCCACGAGACCGTGGAAACGGTAGGTCGCAGCCCGCACAATGTTATGCGGAACGCCTTTAAGATAAGGCGCAAGCAACTCTGCGACTTTTTCCGGCTGCATCATTTCCTGATCATCTTCACCGGGCAGCAGCATTAATTCCCAGCGGCGGTGGTTCCCCCTGCCGGGCACAACAGTCGCCGGACGTTCGGGGTCGCACATCATCACAGACAACTGCTGAATATTGGCATCGTCAGGTAAACCGGTCAGCGGCGGGAACTGAATCTCCCCTTCCACTTCGGCATCCACCACCAGCCAGGGCTCTTCAAACTGCAAATCGTCCAGCTTTATTCCCAGCGATTTTCTGACCACGCTGCGGGCACCGTCACAGGCAATGACCCAGCGGGCCTGAACAGTTTCCGCTTTATCGCCGGTGCGGGTTTCCAGCGTTACACTGCGTTTACCGGCGGTATCAGTCTCCTGACTGATGGAAACACATTCCGTGCCCAGACGCAGCGATACGTTGCTGAACCGGGACAGCGCATTTCGCAAGTGATCTTCCAGCTCAGGCTGATAAAAGAAGTAATCATTCGACCAGCCGTAAGGACGGGGCTTGCCCACTGTGCCCATATACCGGATGACACCGTGATCGGCGCCGATATGCAGATGACCGTCGGTGTCGCGCATATCTTTTAAAATGGTGTCGTGTAAGCCGACAGACTGGAATAAACGCACCATCTCATGGTCGAGGTGAACGGCGCGGGGTAACGGATACGGGTTCGCTTCTTTCTCCAGAACGACGACATCAAGCCCCCGTTTTCCCAGAAAATTGGCCGCAAGAGCCCCTACCGGCCCGCAGCCAATAATTGCTACATCATACATTGTAAATTTCCTTATGGCGGGCTAGCTGTCGCGGGCTGGCGTTTTGTACAAACGGCCTTCTTGCATAATCATCGCGATATTTTGCTTGTTCTGCATAATGGTGACGTCTTTGGTGGGGTCGCCGTCAATCAGCAGCAAGTCAGCCAGGTATCCTTCTTTTACCAGACCAAGCTCGTCACCCATACCCATCAGTTGTCCACCTAATTGTGTGGCTGCGTGCAGGGTTTCGGCAGGGGTATATCCGAAGTGCTCAACCCATAATTCCAGGTCGCGGGCATTGCGGCCGTTAGGGTTGAAAGGGAATCCGTAATCGCCGCCGGGCAGAATTCTTACACCTTTCGCTTTCAGTTTCGGTACCAATGCTTTGAGCTTAGACAGCACAATGGCAGCGTCTTCCTTCATATGGGTCATGTCCATATGCGGCGGCGGGTTTGCATCCAGCGTGGCCTGAATAATACCGATAGTAGGCGCAACGAACATTTCATCTTTCTTCGCCACCAGCATATCAATGGCTTCATCATCAGCGTAGGTGCAGTGATACAGAATGCGGAAGCCGGCTTTAATTCCGAATTTCACCGCATCGCAGGCATGAGCATGACCGGTAAGCCACACATTGCTTTCTTTTGCCTGCTCACCGGCTGCCATTAACTCTTCTTCGGTATACAGCAGTTCCAGCGATGCGCCGGGTTTCAGTGCGCTTTCACCGCTAATAAGAAACTTAATGGCTTTCGCACCAATATCCGCACAGTCTTTGACGAACTCTTTGACACCTTCCGGACCACGGGAATGCAGTTCAACATGACCGGGATCGAGATCAGAATCGTTGGGCGGCTCGCGCTCTACAGAGGACGGAATTAAACGGGGACCGGGCAGTCCACCGGTTACCAGGTGTTCATTTAATGAGATTTCCAGGGTTTTGCTTAACGCGCCTGCGGAATAAGCACTGGTAAACCCGTGGTCGAGAAGAATACGGGCATTACGGGCCGCTGTCAGCGCCAGTTCCTCCGGGGGAAGGAACATGCCCGGTACAAATTTTTCCACCGACGTTGGCCAGGTAAGGTGAGCATGGGCTTCAACCATACCGGGCATAAGCGTTTTGCTCTTTGCGTCGATAACAATGTCGCCTTCCTGTGCAGGAATGGCTGCGTCACTGATTTGAACAATACGTTTGTCTTCAATGGCAACAGAGCCGGAAACCAGGTCACTACCGCTGCCGTCGAAGATATTGGCGTTATTAATTATTGTACGCATAAGCGTCACCTATTCTTCTGGATATACGCTTATGTTGGCACTCTCAGATATTTGTTCAAATATTTATTTTTTTGTTAAATATAGGTAAAGACTATACATCCAGGCACTGCACGGTATGGTCGATGAATGCCTGTGCAATTGCCGGTAACTTTCGTTCTGCCAGCCATAACAGACCCACCTTGCGCTGGAAGGCAATACCTTCAATTTTAATGGCCCTTAAAGAGCCGTTTTCCAGCTCAGATTTCACCACTTCATTTGGCAATATGGTGATGTAATCTGACGAGCGCACGATGGATTTTGTAGTAAGCAGTGAGTCACAGGATATCGCGTTGCCGGGCAGCGCCGCATCACTGTTGATAAACAAGGCATCAATTTGCCTGCGGAATCCGCCAACCTTGTCTGGTAACACCCAGCGCGCTGCAGCCAGTTGCTTCAGATTCATCATATCGGGAAGATCTTTATTCGCCTGCCCGACAATAATGGAAAATGGATCGGTCATCACCGGCAGTTCACAGAAATCTTCCGGCGAGTCCGTCATGCCTGAGGTCAGAATGGCCACATCCAGTTCGTAACTTTTCAGCAAACGCTGAGCTTTGGCGTCGTGACACTCAATAATTCGCAGATTAAATTTCGGATATTGCTCGCTGAAACTGTTAATGACCTTTCCCATCACAGACGCCAGTGCGCCGGGTGTTCCGCCAATATTCAGGGGACCGCCGATATCTTCCGCCAGCAGTTTGATTTCTTCCTGCGCAGAGATCAGCAGGCTGTCCACCGCCTGCGCTTTGATCTTCAAGGCTTCCCCTGCCGGGGTTAGCAGAATACCCTGCCGGTTACGTTCAAAAAGCTTGGTAGCAAGAACACGTTCCAGTTGATTAATCGCTACGGAAACGGATGGTTGGGAAAGGTGCTCTGCCCGGGCAGCACCACTGATGGTGCCCTCCCGGCAAACCGCCAGAAAAAGACGCAATGTGCGGGGATCGATACGCATGACTCACTCCTATGCATTAACTGCACTTATACTTTTTTATATTCAGGCAATAAAAAACAATAGATGTAGTGTCGGCGATCACGCTTAAAAAAACAACGGTAATAAAAAAGGCCACGGTGCTGCCACCGTGGCCTTCCTCTCAACAATCAGGGCGATTACTTAACAGTAAGCGTGCCTTTCATTACGCCGATGTGGCCGGGGAACGAGCAGAAGAACGTGTAGTCTTCGCCTGCTGCCAGAGCCTTAACATCAAAAGTAACGGCTGTTTCTTCGCCACCACCGATTACATCGGTCATTGCGATAACACGCTCGTCACCTGCTTTAACGTAGTTGTTTGCCAGACCAGCAGCAACGCCGTCTCCGGCAATTGCCTGGGCATCTGCAGTTTTAGATAAAACCCAGTTGTGGCCCATGACTTCTTTAGGCAATGTACCTGTGTGCTTCAGCGTAACTGTGTAGCTGTCACAAGAAGCAGGTACTGTCATTTCAGATTTATTGAATTGCATCATATCAGTGCTGTCGATAGTGGTCGCACATTCTTCGCCAAAAGCGAAGCCACTAAACAAAACTGAGATCGCAACAATCGTTTTTTTCATCATTTATTTCCCATTGTATTAATCAATTACGTTTTACCAGACATTAACTTTTTTGTATAGATCTGGCATCACAACAAAATGATAATGAAAACAATTATCATTTATGGTTTAATGAAATTGTTTGGTTATGTGTACGGTTTTGTTATGCAAAAAGGTTTACTGGAACTGGAGAGTCATATCCGCAAAGGCGACCAGCCGGACAGCCCCCTGCTTGTCGATACCTACTTGCGCCGCATTGAACATGCATCTTCTTTATTACTTTCCACGTATGAGAAAGTGAGTTTGTACATCCACGCAGCCAGGTTGTTACTCGACACCGTATGCGACTGTTTTGTGGTGACGCACTGGCGGCACCACTGCCTTAACCAGATATACCGGCCGTTGTTAGCAGCACAACGTATGGTGACCTGCGACGACGAAGACCAGATAATCCGTCAGTTCCAGCGGGAACTGAACATCCTGGCTCAATATTTTTTGTGAAGGACACAACATGTCAGAATATCGTATCGAAAAAGACAGTATGGGTGAACTTGAGGTACCTGCAAAAGCACTTTACGGCGCGCAGACTCAACGGGCAGTTAATAATTTTCCGGTGAGCGGCCAGCCAATGCCCCGCCCTTTTATTGAAGCGCTGGTGACCATTAAAAAAGCCGCCGCGAAAGCAAACTTATCATTAGACTGTATAAACGCATCCACCAGCCACAACATCGTTAAAGCCTGTGATACTTTGCTGAGCGATGAGCAGATGATGCAGCATTTCCCGGTGGATGTGTTTCAGACCGGTTCCGGCACCAGCTCTAACATGAACGCCAACGAAGTGATTGCCACTCTGGCGAATAAGGCCGGCAGTGTTAATGTACACCCCAACGACCACGTTAACTATGGTCAGAGCAGCAACGATGTGATCCCTACCTCTATCCACGTCAGCGCAGCAATTCAGGTACACCGCGTATTGCTTCCGGCACTGACACATCTGTCAGAAACTATCGGTGAAAAAGCGCAAACCCTGAAGGATTATTGTAAAACCGGCAGAACTCACTTGATGGATGCCATGCCGGTTCGTATGGATCAGAGCCTGGGTGGCTGGAAAGCGCAGATTGACGCGCAAATTAATGCAATTCAGAACCTGCAGCCTGCCCTGCAAACCCTTGCTCTGGGCGGAACTGCGGTAGGTACCGGTGTGAATGCCCATCCAGATTTTTCTTTTGCATTTAACCGTGAATTGTCTGCTCTTACGGATATCGACTTTCAACCCGGCGACAACTTCTTCGCCCTGATTGGCTCCCAGGATACCGCCGTTTCGCTTTCAGGCCAATTGAAGGCCACCGCCGTGACAATGATGAAAATAGCCAACGATCTGCGCTGGATGAACTCAGGCCCGCTGGCCGGACTGGGTGAAATCGCGTTGCCTGCTCTGCAACCGGGCTCATCTATCATGCCTGGCAAAGTTAACCCGGTTATTCCGGAAGCTGTTGCAATGGCGGCAGCACAAGTCATTGGCAACGATGCGGCAATCACCATTGGTGGCCAATCAGGTAATTTCGAACTGAATGTGATGCTGCCTGTGATTGCGTCCAACCTGCTGAACAGTCTGACACTCATTGCAAACAGCGCCACCATACTGGCTGACAAAGCCATCGCCGGTTTCACGGTAAATCAGGAAACGCTGGAAAAAGCCCTGCACCGCAATCCGATTCTGGTGACCGCTCTGAATCCGGTCATCGGTTACGCCAACGCCGCAGAAATTGCCAAGAAGGCATACAAAGAGCAGCGTCCGGTGGTAGATGTCGCTGAGGAAATGACAGACATTCCCCGCGAGGAACTGATGAAGCTTATGGATCCGATGAAGCTGACAGAAAATACCGGAGAATAAAATGCACAGCGCCCGTTACGGGCGCTGTAATTCGTGAATCCGGTTGTCAGGTTAACAGATGAATTATGACGATAGCCGGGACTTTAATTGCCTGACTTCGTCAACGATGGGTATCAAGTCACCCATGTCCAGAGGTTTCACCAGGTGATGATGAAACCCTGCCTCCTGCGAACGTTTGATGTGAGAAGGCTGACCCCAACCTGTCTGGGCTACAAAAACGGAATGTTCCAGCTCAGGCATCTCACGTAATGCGATACATAAATCATAACCGTTCATACCAGGCATCCCGATGTCCAGCAGGATCAAATCCGGAGAAAAATTTTCGACGGCTTTAAGTGCTGATGGCCCATCTTCGACAACCAGTACATCACAACCTTTGGCCTCAAGGATCCACCCCATGGTAATGGCAGCATCCTGATTATCATCGGCAATCAGAACTGTTAACGGAGAAGAATCCGCCGCGTTATATTCTGGCTTTGATGCCGTCGCCTTCTGAATTTCACGCTTATCAACATCAATACGGGGTAAAGAGACAGTAAACAATGTTCCACTGCTGTCGCTTTGCACGGATACATTACCACCGTGCATTTCCACAAGGCGCTTGACCAGTGTAAGACCAATACCCAACCCACCCTGTGAACGCTCAAGTACGCCTTCGACCTGAGAAAACATAGTGAAGACTTCGTTCAGCTTATCAGAAGGTATGCCTATGCCATTATCCCGTATTTCAACATTAATCAGAGCGCCGGCAGGCTTTACATCGATACTAATCTCACCGCCGGAAGGTGTGTATTTGGCTGCATTATTAATAATGTTAGTAAATATCTGAGCAAGCCGGACAGAATCACCGTCTACCCACACATTTTCTTCAGGAAAGTTGATTGATAATGCATGATGGTTTTCGTCAATAACGGGCTGCGCCGTCTCTAATGCATCATGAATGGCGCTGCAAATATCCAGCGGTGCACGCTCCAGTTTAATCTTTCCTCTGGTGATCCTGGATACGTCCATCAGGTCGTCCACAAGGCGAACCATTTGTGTCACCTGACGCCCCACTAATTCAAATGACTCATTTTTCTTTTGTTGTGAAAACTGATCGGATTGCAGGATTTCCAGAGCGTTCCGGATAGGGGCCAGCGGATTGCGCAATTCATGAGCTAAAGTCGCAAGAAACTCATCTTTTCTTTTGTCTGCATCTCTTGCAATTTTTTCTGCTTCATACCGCTCTGTCACGTCGCGGGTTGAACCTGCAATGGCCTCTACATTCCCATATGCATCAAGTACGGGTACGAAAATGTAGTCATACATACGAAGGCCATGTGCGCCATGATAAGGCACATCCCTCCTGATGGGTTGCTTTGTCGCGATGACCTGCTCAATTTCCTGCATATGCCTGTCAGCATGCCATTTCTCGTAGTTGAGCTCGTACAGCGTTTTGCCCACTGCTTCGTCCCACGTTATTCCCCAGATATCGAGCAATGCATCATTGACGTAAGTAAACCGACCGGAGAGATCGAAGATATAAACCGGATCAGGGCTATTTGATAAAGCAGCTTCGTATAGCCGGCGCTGCTTGTGGAGAGCCTCGTTTTGCTCACTCAAAGGCGGGCTATGAGGATCATCAGTGCTTTGAGGGCCAGCCGGACAAGCCTGCAGCGTGATACAAAGCGTTTCCTCATCAAGGGCGAATATTGTCAGAGAACTTCGCTCAAGATCGGTAATTGTATCGACATCCAGACTGAAAGAACCGCCTTCAGCCACGACATTCCTGAATGCATCGTTGAATAAACCAAGACTTGAGGGAGAGATCACAACAGAAAAAGATTGATGCAGAACTCGTGTGAAATCCTGTGGCAAATACCTTTCCGCAAACCGGTTCAGATAAACCACTTTGCCGTGTACATCAGTCAGGACGATGGCAGAAGGAAAGTTATCGGCGAAGCGTTGTGCATGCTGCCCGAATAAGCTGCTATTGTTTTCTTCCAATATGGATACGTTCAAGAACTACTCAATATAGTCACCATCAATACTGTATCCTAGACCAGAGAATTGAACTATGCGATCAATTTACCGCCAATATGAGCAATTACTTTCCTTTCGGGTTTTCAGCGGCTGCGCCACAGAACTTTGCCGATGATATCAGCTGGTTTTACCCAGCCTATTTGTTCGGAAGTGATTGATTCAGCAATATTGTCGCCACCGAGATAGAGCCCGAGTTCAGGTTCCACAGAAATAACCCTTTTGATAAGCAGGCCACGGGTCTGACAACGAAAAGCGACAATGTCGTTAATGCGGGGGAGTCGCCAGAAAAGATGGCGCACCAGCACAAACGTACCGGCACTCAGTGCCGGCTCCATGCTGCGGCCATCAACGACGAGAAGTTTCAGCATCAGGCAAGTTTAGGATAGACCACTTGCTCTGCAGGCGGATATGGACACGTTGCTGTATAGGTTGCAACATCTTTGGAAGACCAGAAGTATTCCGCAAACTGATTGACCAGATTAAGCAGCTCCACACCTTTGTCGCGACTGGTATGTTGCTTACAGGCAGAACCGGCCATCATGATTTTGTGTGCCAGTTCATGAACATCAGGATATTTTTCAATTTGTGGCGCTTTAAAATAGTCGCCCCAAATCACTCTGATTTCCTGCTTTACCTTTTCCGCATGAATTTCTTTTTCACGTACAAGTCGAACAAGCTGAGCCGGATTTTCACCGTTTAACTCTTCAATCAAATCAGCAAAGCGGATAACACTCAGCGCAGCCAGTTGAGCACTGACGGGATCATAAATTTTGCAGGGAATATCACAGTGGGCACTGGCGCGCTCAAAATTGACCAGAGCATCCACTTTTTCAAGTAACTGGTGGATCATAATTAATCTCCCTGCGTTAACGACTGGCGCTTGACGACTTTGTAAATCGCAAAGGCACATGCTGCGGCCGCTGCGGCAATGGAAGCATAAAACAGAACATGAAGAACTGTACTCGTCCAGTGGGCGTGATCATGGCCGGGGTGTGCCCATAAAAAAGGGCTGAACAGAACCAGCGATAACGCCAGTTGAAGCTTTAAAGACAGGTGTCTTAACATGCGGATGCTCCTTGTTAATTAATGTAGAGACCTTTGGTGCGTACTGATGTCGTCAGGTTTTATGGCGATGAAAGCAGGTCTCTGAAATTCTTCCGCTTCGCCGTGTCGCTTTTTAAACAGGTAGAGTTGTTCTGAGGCAATGCGCTTGCCCCAGACGGGCGCTGTTTCTGCAGGATTCGCCCTTTGAAGATGTTCAACATGCTGAAACACGCTGGTCAGCGCATTCAGTGCAAAGAGCGGATAACCATGCCGCTCGTAAAGATCGGCCAGATTGTGATAGCTCACCAGCAAGGCGCCGATGGTTGGCCGGATGCAGGGTTCGCTTTCGACCATGGCAACGGCTAATTCGACTGCGCGTAAATATTTAAGCCGCGCGCCTTCGAAAACATCCGCGTCAAAATCTCTGTTTCCGTCTTTAATGACACGCTCCCAGATAACGTAATGAGCATGACATTCTTTATTCATAACCTCGCCATCAGGCATGCAGCACCGCCACATTGTAATAAGGCATAGTTGAAAGCAATCCGGCAGCCCGTATTTCAATGGCGCTCTTATAATGAACTAATCCGAGCTTGAAATATGCATCGCTAAGCAAATCACCGAGCGACTCCAGCTTCAGCCGCATGGCGTCATTATCTCCCCCGTCCACTTCCAGCAAGATGGCTGCAATATCAAACGCACACCCAAGATAGGCAATGGCCTCTCTGTACTGGCCGTCGGCATATAACATTGAGCCCTGATATTCATCTCTTGCCAGAAAGTGCACAGCCTGTTCCGGGTGGCTGTACACCCACTCAGTGTGTTTTGGACACAGGAAGGTAATATCCATAATGACATCCTCTACGGTGAACAAGATTAGGTGATTTCCCGTTTTCTTAAGTCTACCTTAGATGCGAATGGATAATAATGCAAATGATAATTGTTACTATTTGATGGTAAATTTTGCACCCCTGCTGATCGCCTGGGATCAGAGCTCAAACAATAAGTAATATCCGAAACCAACCAGGAAGGCCGGTATGCCAGAATAGAGCGTTGCCAGCAGCGCTGCGCGGGGAGAAAGCGCAATAGCCGGAAACAGCGCGTCTCCGTCGTTACTGATTGCGTTACCCAGTTGCGCAGAAAACGGCAGTGCGCCATTGAGGTACAGCGTGGTAACAAGTATTTGCGGACCACAACCGGGTAAGAAGCCGATAAGGATTGCCAGCGCCACAGCGCTTGCCCCCATAGACTGAAATACATCGACCAAATCCACGCCAAAAACCAGCATACTGATCTCAAAAAGCATGAACGCCATGATCACCCATACCAACACGAACTGCGTGTCCAGTGCAGCCTTTCGTTTCCAGTCAGGTGGCTGTGACCCCGGATCTTCACTGGTTAATGAGGAATATCCCGTGCCCACACTTCCCGTAGCCCAGAGCGTAACACTCACAATTGCGAGGACAGCGCCTGTCAGGGTAAGTTGTTGCTCAGAAACAGGTAAATAGTCAGCAGGACTAATTTGCAGCGCCAAAGCCATGGCGATAAGCAGAACAGGAATACTGATCACCAGCCAGAAACGTGTTGCCAGGCCGGTCAGTGCTTTACTTACTCTCATGGACGCAGAAGTGTGACTGTCGTCCTGAGGACTGTTAAACTCATCTTCAATAAGTTCAGGCCGGTAGTTGTGAAAACGGTTCACAATGATTCCGGTAAGTGACCCCACCACCATGCCGACAGCCATCACTGTGAGACCGTCTGCCGGCTGCCGGGCCAACAGTAAAAATGCCGCATCACCCATTGTACTGGTGAGCACCGCCACAACGGAACCGAAGCTCGCTACCCCTCTTGTGTATTGAGTAACAACAATGATTGCGCCACCGCAGCCGGGTAAAGCTCCCAGAAAAGCGGCAATGAAGACTTCATAAAACGGATGGCGGGCAATGAACCGGCTGATGGTCTCTGCGGGCACCCGTAATGTACACAGGTAATACAACGCCAGAGATGCGTAAACAAAAGCCCCCACCTGAAAGAACGCGTCAGCAAGAACCTGCTGAGTCGTTTCACGGCTGAAAGGCCACCATAAAAAAGAAAGCAGAATAACAGGCAGAAACAGACGCTTGTTCACAAGCCAACCGTGTGATTTCAGTGCAATACGCACCGTTTGCATTGTAGAAACAGATTCATTCATTTTGCTTCTCAAAAGCCTGCCCGCAATTTAACCCATTGTTATGGATTACCCCTGAATAGAATCATAGGATCAGCTGAGATAAAACTCAAATAAAAATCATTATCATTAGCATAAATTCAACCTGTACTAGATGAGTGAAAATCATTATCATTACAAGTTAGACTTTAGTTTAATTTGCATAAGATTTCAGGGACCGACAGTCATGCTTTTCTCCTTAGTTGCCTTTCTCACTGCGCTGGCGGGAATGGGCTTACTGTACTTTTCCAATAAAAACCAGCGGTTTGCGTCTTCGCAGGGAGGTCCCGCTTTCAGGTACGCCGGCTATATTTTCCTCGGCGCTTCCCTTGTGATCTGGTTACAAATCATGACTGTCGCCGCAGCCATATTTACCTGGGCTCTTCTGCTGGCGGTGCTGTCCGTCATTGTGCCTGTTATGACGTTATTTAAAGCGGGAAAGGTAACCTGATATGAGCAGGCTTAAGCAAGAACAAAAAATCCGTACCGACTGGTGGAGTAAGAGTATTGCCTGCTGCTTACTTGGCCTGACTTTATCCTTCGCAATTATGGGACTATTCGCCTGGTATGGTCCGGGCGGGATCGGTGCCGTTAATAAGGACCAGTTTACGATGTGGATGGTCCCCTTCATCTGGTTGATTATCGTGGCATTTGGTTTTCTGTTTAAATCTGGCCGCAGTGCCTTTCTTTGGCTCGGAGCAGCAAACCTGGCTTGCTGGGGTCTCTTTGCCTTGCTCAGGAGCGCAGTATGAAAATCCGCAGCGACATTATCCGTATCTATCAATCTGTACACACCTGGACAGGCATAACATCGGGCCTGGTACTCTTTATTGCCTTTTTCGCCGGTGCACTGACCATGTTCAAAGCCCCCATTACAGAATGGGCTATACCCGCTGATACGCATTTACCTCAAGTAGAACTGAACGAATATGATACGTTGATTCAACAGGCCGCCCGGGCGCATGAAAATGTTATCAAAGGTTTTACTGTCAGCCTGGAAGAAAATCAATCTCCGCTTTTCTGGTATGAACAGGGTGGTGGAAGGGGTATCTCACTGAACAGTGTGATTCGCAGTGCCTCGTTAAACGAACATGGTGAAGTGTACTCCAGCGTCAGCGAACAAAATGTGCTGGGAGATCTCATCGATCAACTGCACAGAACCGCAGGCATTCCCGGCAAAGTCGGACATGAAGATCTCGGCGTGGTGATAATGGGCATAGCCTCTGCACTCTACTTTGTTGCGCTGGTATCAGGGGTTATCTTTCTGCTGCCGACACTGGTGAAAAGCTTCTTCTCGCTTCGCCAGAAAAAAGGCACCAGCCGTTTCTGGCTGGACACCCACAATCTGCTCGGCATCACCAGCCTGCCCTTCCACCTGATCATTGCCTGGACGGTGGTTGTATTCGCTTTTCATGACGTCATCTATGACGGACTGGACTATATTTACGGCGATGAGCCCATGTTTCAGCGCGGCGGTCAGTCTTCTGACGTCTACCCGCTTTCTGACTTACCGGCGATTTCCAGTTTCATTCAGAAAGTGAATGAAACCACATCAGGATACCGGGTCAAACAACTCAGCTTTTCAAATCTGGATACAGAAAGAGCATCTGTACGCATCGATGTTGCAGGAGAAGGTGTGCTCCAGCGTACTGCAGATTCTGATGTGATCTTAATGCACCCTTTCACACAACAAGTTACCTACTCCACACTCAGCAGTGATGAAAATGGCGGATACTGGCCGCTGGTAAAAAGCTTATTTGCGCTGCATTTTGGTAACTTTGCAGGTACGTTTGGCCGCTGGGTGTACTTCTTTTTAGGCCTGATGGGTGCAGCATTGTTCTACACAGGAAATTTACTGTGGCTGGAAAAGAGACGAAAGAAGCAGGCAGTGCAATCCACATCTAACGCGGTCATGGCAAACCTCACTGTTGGTGTGTGCGTGGGGTCAATGCTGGGCGTGGCGGCAACATTACTTTCTTCAAAATGGATGTACATATCCGGGCAGCCGGTAAATCAGTCATACCTTTGGGTTTATTTCACTGTGTTTCTGCTGGCGTTGGCCTACAGCTTCCTGAAAGGTGCGGCACGCAGCGCCATTCATTTGCAACTCTTGTTGAGTTTATGTTGTGCTTGTATTCCTGTCACTACGCTTATCAGTCTCGTTTTACCCGCAGTATCGTGGCGGCTCACAGCAAGTAACCTGTGGATTGAAGCGACAGCCTGTGTCTTCGCTTATGTATTTTTTAAAGGTGCTTTGAAGACCCGTGCGCGGGCTTTACGGGGAGAGAAAAATAGCATCTGGTATATAAAAGACACTTCCGTTGATTCACCTTCCGCGTCTGGCAAAGTGGTGCCGGAATGATAGCCATGACTATTGAAAAACAGGGGGCAGTTCGGGTCACGCCCCCAAAACCATGAAAACGGCTCATACAACCATTAATTAATATCAATATTCATCATAGTTAACTCGCCCTACAATCAGCTCAACACATTAAATGTTAGTTTTTGTTTTGAGCATGGGGCACCAGACTATTATGAGTAGCGATTTCACTTATTCCATTAAGACCGTTCGCTTTGATGAGCACTACTCTCCTGCGGACGATACACGTCTTACCACGAACTTTGCAAACCTGGCCCGTGGTGAAGCCCGCCGGGAAAATCTGCGCAAAGCAATTAACATGATCAATAACAACTTCAATAGCCTGGCACACTGGGATAACCCAAAAAAAGACCGGTATTCCGTTGAACTCGATATCGTGCATGTCGACGTTGATGTTGAAGGCAATGGTGAGACCTTCCCTACGATTGAAGTATTGAAAACCAGTGTTGTCGATCATTATACGAATAAACGTATCGAAGGCATTGTGGGTAACAATTTTTCTTCTTATGTGCGCGACTACGATTTCAGTGTGGTGTTACGCAAACACAATGAGGGGAAAGACCATTTCTCTGTACCGGATAACTATGGTGAATTACACGGAAAAATGTTTCAGGACTTCATCAGTTCCGGCGCTTATAAAGAGAACTTCAGTAAACCGCCGGTGATCTGCCTGAGTGTTTCAGACAACAAAACCTATCACCGTACCAGTAATCAGCACCCGGTGTTAGGCACTGAATATAAACCTGATGAAACATCTTTGACAGAGCAGTATTTCAGAACCATGGGCATGAAAGTTCGTTATTTTATGCCTTTTAACAGCTCAGCGCCCTATGCGTTCTTTTTCTTCGGCGATCTGTTGAACGACTACAGCTTACTGGAGCTCATCAGCACGCTGAGCACCATGGAAACCTTCCAGAAGATTTATCGCCCGGAGATTTACAACACGAACTCTGTCGCCGGTGAAGTGTACAAGCCAAGCCTAAGAAATCACGATTATTCAGTTACTCAAGTGGTGTACGACAAGGAAGAGCGCGCCCGCCTTGCCATCGAGCAGGGTAAATGGTGCGAAGAAAACTTCATTCAGAAACATCAAAATACGCTTCAGAAATGGGCCTCTGGCGTTGCTGCGTCAGCAATCTGATTTTAAGGTACAGGTAGTATTACAATGACAAAATTATTCCCGACCTCCACCGCCGGAAGTCTGCCAAAACCATCGTGGCTGGCGCAACCTGAACAGCTTTGGTCTCCATGGAAACTTGAGGGAGAAGCCCTCGCTGCAGGTAAAAACGATGCTCTTAGGGTGACGCTGCAAGAACAGGAAAAATCAGGTATCGATATTGTCAGTGACGGTGAACAGACCCGTCAGCACTTTGTCACAACCTTTATTGAAAACTTGAGCGGCGTGGACTTTGAAAATAAAAAGACAGTCAGAATTCGTAACCGCTACGATGCCAGCGTGCCCGGTATCGTCGGCCCGGTAAGCCGCCAGAAACCCGTGTTTATTGACGATGCTAAGTTCCTGCGGTCACAAACCGACCGCCCTATCAAGTGGGCACTTCCCGGTCCGATGACCATGGTTGATACGCTCTATGATGATTATTATAAAGATCGTAAAACGTTAGCTTTCGAATTCGCAAAAGCGTTGAATGAAGAAGCTAAAGAGCTTGAAGCCGCCGGCGTGAATATTATTCAGTTTGATGAGCCAGCCTTTAACGTGTTCCTCGATGAAGTTAATGAGTGGGGAATCGAAGCGCTGGAAAAAGCCTGTGAAGGCTTAAAATGCGAGACTGCCGTTCACATTTGTTATGGCTACGGCATTAAAGCCAATACAGACTGGAAAAAAACTCTCGGTGCAGAGTGGCGTCATTATGAAAAAACGTTCCCTGCCATTCAGCAATCAAGCATCGACATTATTTCTCTGGAGTGCCACAACGGGCGTGTGCCCTTTGAAGTCCTTGAGTTACTTAAGGGTAAGAAAGTCATGGTTGGCGCCATTGATGTGGCTACCCCGGAAATTGAAACGGCTGAAGAAGTGGCAGCGACTATCCGCGAAGCACTGAAATACGTTGATGCGGACAAGCTTTATCCTTGTACCAACTGCGGCATGGCTCCTCTTTCCCGGGACATTGCGAGGGGTAAGCTTGAGGCCCTGGCAGCTGGCGCAGATATTGTCAGAAAAGAGCTATCTGCTTAATATCTGTTTTCTTGGGTATTGAAGCACATTAACCGTATTAACCGGTAATGTGCTTCCGATATACTTTTTGCCCGGCCAGCGAGACTTATAAATTAAATGCAGACAACGGATGGGCGGATTGCAAGGTGAGTAATACCCGCTGCTCCGGCATTACTTTCAATTCGTGAGATACTCTGGCACTCACAGTTTCACCCGAATCCAGCGCAGCGAACAATAATCTGCTTCCACCTTCAAAGCGACTACGCAACACCGTCGCGTTTGCCTGCTCCGGCTTTTCGGTAATAATCACATCGTCGGGCCTTACCAGCAACTCCACTAATTCTTGCTGATTATCAGCTGAATACACCGGTGCGTTGCCAATGGCGGTTTCTACTTCATTGCCGGAAATACGCCCTTTGAGAAAACTGGCTTCTCCAAGAAAGCGTGCAACAAATTTACTGGCCGGCTTTTCAAAACACTGCTCTGGTGTATCCAGTTGTTCAAGCACACCTTTATTTAAGATTCCCACTCTGTCACCGACCGACAGGGCTTCATCCTGATCGTGAGTTACCCAAATTGCCGGTACACCCGCCTTTTTGAGGGCATCACGAATATCCCATCGCAAGCTATCTTTTAATGCGGCATCCAGATTCGAGAGCGGTTCGTCGAGTAGTACATAAGCAGGCTCATGCGCCAGCGTTCTGGCCAATGCCACCCGCTGCTTTTGTCCACCGGATAACCGCGAAGGCTTAGCGTGCCGGAAGTCACTCAGACCCAGTAATTCCAACCAGTGATCAGCCAACGTATTGTCTTTCAATCTGAACTGAACATTTTGCTCTACGGTGAGATGGGGAAAGAGTGCAAAATCCTGAAACACCATCCCGACGTTGCGTTTTTCCGGTGGCACCTGTTTCTCAGGTGTGGAAACCCATCCACCCTGAGCAATTTTCCCTTCAGTTACGGGGATCAAACCCGCGAGTGCTTGTAAAACTGTCGTTTTTCCACAACCGGTGGGTCCGACTAACATTAAGATCTCGCTTTCGTTAAGCTTGAGATCTAAATTTCGCACTACCCGATTAGATCCATAATCGACTGATAGACCATTAACTTCTAGCATCAGGAATGTTGACTCTCATTAACTGAAAATTCTGCTTTTCGCTCGCCGGTGAGCATCAGGATTAACCCGAGCCCGGAAATAAACACCAGACATAAACCAGGTACGGCGGCACGTCCGAAATAGCCAGCTTCATAAACACGCCACAGGTACGTTGCTAACGTTTCAAAACCTGTAGGCCCGAGCATCAATGTTGCCGGTAATTCACGCATAACTTCAAGGAAAACCAATGCGGCACCGGCAATCATGCCCCGCGCAGTCAGAGGTAAGGTAATACGGAAAAACGCTTCTCTGGGCGTAGCTCCCAATACCCGCGCAGCGTTTACCAGGCCACCATCCTGATTCTCAGTAGTACTGCGAACTGTACTCACAGCCAGCGGCAAAAAGCGCAATACATAGGCAATCACCAGCAAGCCCAGCGTCTGATACAGTACCGGAATTTGTAATCCGAGATAAACCAGCGCTGTGCCCATGACAATGCCGGGGACACCGAATCCAAAATACGTTATTCGCTCAAAGAATCGTCCTACCCGGCCGGCAATAGCGGCATGGGCAACGGGAATCGCCAGAATGACTGCGACAACCGCGGCCATCATGGAGGCGTAGGCGGAATTCCATGCATAGGCAATATCAAAGCCTTCAGCACCCTCCCGGGCCAGCCACAACGCAAAAATACCAAGAGGCAGAACCAGAGACAACAGAATAACCGGTGAGAACAGACTCACAAAACCAAGACTTTTCGCCGGATGAACATGTATTTGAATATGTTTGCCAGGACGTTCTTTGGCACCACGGATTTGAGATTCGATGAAGAGAATAAGCACGACTATCAACATTAACTGCAGCGATAGCATGGCTGCCTGACTGAGACCAAAGGCGTTGTATTCCACGAAAATAACCCGGGTAAACGTGTCCAGCCCCATGATTGCCGGCGTCCCGAAATCCGATAACGCATAAAGCGCCGCCAGCAATGCCCCGGCGGCAATACTGTTTACGACCCGTGGCAAAACGATACGCCAAATACTGGCAGTTAATGATAGTCCTAATGTACGGGCAGCGTTTATCTGACTGGCATCAAGGCTGAGCAGCGCGGAACGGGTGGTCATCATCACAAACGGATAGGTGTACAATGTCATGACCAGCCCTGCCCCCCACAGCCCTTCCAAAGATGGCGTGGTCAAACCGGTAAAGCTCTCGATTTCGCCGCCCCGGCCGAAAGAAAAATAGAGGGCAAATGCGCCAAGGTAACTTGGCATAGCCAGCGGTGCTGCAAATAAAATTAGCCACAGCCGCTTTAAAGGCAAACTGACATATGCTGTGAGTAACGCCAGGGGCACCCCGACCATCACAGCCCCTGCCACCGTGAGCCCCATCAGTGCCAGCGTATTCATTAATACAGTGATATTTCTGGTATCAAAAAACGCGGCATCATCAGAGGCAAGGGAAAATAAAACCCCGACGGGTAAAATTGCAATCACCGCAATGATGATTGCAAAGGGGTACGATTTAGGCAGGTTTTTCACAGAACGCCAACATTCCTCATCAAGTCTAATGTCGGTCTTATATCAGCTAACTTACGAAGATCCAAATCAGGAGGAGAAATACTGCTCAGAGGCGTGAGACCATCAGGCGGAGCTACGCCGCCGACCAGTGGAATTTCATAGGCTTCAGACGCCAGATAAGATTGCACTTCTCTGGTCAGCAGGTAACGGATAAAGTTTACCGGTAAATCACCTTCAGTGAGCGAAATAATGCCGGAGGCATTCACCAGGCACCCCGCATCACCTTTTGTGTAGGCAATATCTACGGTGGCATCCGGCTTGCCGGACTTAAGCCTTAACGTGTAGTAGTGATTGGCAAAACCCAGGTCCACCTCACCACGCTCAACCCCCATCACCACACCGAGTTCACCGGCATATTTCTTCGCCCTGCTATTCACGCCTTTCAGCCAGCTGGCTGTTGCTTTCTCACCTTCGAGAATACGCATCGCTGTGACAAAAGACTGAAAAGAGGCATATGCAGGTGCCCAGCCCAGTTTCAAATCTGTGTCGGCAAGGGCCATCACACTGTCAGGGATCTGGTCTGCACGCACCCGCTCAGTGTTATAAGGTAAAGTGCGGATACGTCCGGTTACCGGCGACCACATAGGGTACTGAAAACCCGGTTTCAGCTGATTGACCACGTCGTCTGGCAGGGGCTTTGCCAGCCCCTGATCAGTAATCATACCTATAGAACCGGTATCTACTGCCCAGAACAAATCCGCCCGTTTCACGCCGGCTTTAGCTTCGGCGACCAGCATATTGGCCAGCTCTGCCGTCGCACCGCGACGAATTTGTAAATTCAATTCCGGGTTCTTTTTCTTGATCGCTTCAAGGACATTCTCGTAAAGTCCGCCCTCACCTCTGCCAAGATAAAGCGTGAGGTCGCCTTTCAATTTTGGCAGTGAATCAACAGATACCGCGGTTGCCGGATTAGCGAAGGACATGCCGGGTAACAGCCCGAGACCGCCAGCTAAACCAGCCAGTCCCAGGCCCCGGACGAATGTTCTGCGTTGCATAGTGATTCCTTAAAACACGCTCTTACGATTTTTCTCTGCTTCTGCCAGCAACGTATAGGCTTTATCTAACTTAACCTGCATGGCGTTGACAACTTCACGCACTGCATCCACGCCTTTGTCTTGCTCGATAGCTTGCGGTAAAGATACGTTAAAATCTTTCTCAAGATCTTCAACCAGTGGCGCATCCAATTCAATCAGCGCACCTTCAATACCTTCAAAACGTTGCAGGTAAGTATCAAATACCAGTGTGGTTGCCACTTCAGACAACTGTTCTGCATACTTTGCTACTACGCGGTCAAGACGTACTTTAATGTCATCAATGACTTCTGTTGGTGTTGTCGGTTCAGCTTCGGTGGTCTGAACCTGGTCGATAAGGCCTTTTTTCTGATATTGAGAGGCCAGTTTTACCGCGCCCAGGCCCTGCCAGAGTGCATGTACCAGTTTTGCCTCTTCAGCACGGACTGCTGCCGTAGCGGCCCCACTATCGATGGCTGTTTTTACACCGTAAATGCCTTGCCAGATGGTCGCATAAACAGGCACATACTGTGTCTCAATGGCTGAATGGAAATCTACTTCTTCCCAGTACTCAATCATGACGTCAGTATCTACTTTTCCTTTGCCCTGCTTTTCGTAGGCATCAACGACGGCACCAAATTTATCTTCCAGCCACTGCACTTCTTCTGAGTATTCGCCCAGGTGCGCGTGAAGGTTATTTACGTGATCACCGATAGCACCATTTGCTGATACCTGAGAAGAAAAACTGCCGATAGAAAGTGCCAGCACTAAGGCAATTTTACAACGGGTTGATCCTGAGAAAGTCATGATTAATCCTTAAATGTTCATTTTTTTGAAAATGATACTTATTATCAATTTGCAAGTAAAGCCATAGACGTTATGTGTTATAACAGTCAAACATACTCTGTCGCAGGAGAAAATCCCATGAATGCAAACACAAATGGATGCCGCAATGAACGCAGCAAATGGGTGAAAGTAGCAACAGGTGCTGCGGTGTGCGTGGCTTCCCTGCTCTGCCTGCTAAAAATCGGCGGCTGGTTTATCACTGGTTCTGCTGCCATTCTCGGCTCACTTGCCGACAGTGGTATCGATTTACTGGTCAGTGTTGCAGCCGCAGGTGTGGCCTCATATGCTGCCCTTCAACCTGATACCAATCACAAATTCGGACACCATAAAGCAGAAGCGTTATTCGCTCTTGGCCAGGTCGCTCTGATAAGCGCTTCGGCATCGCTGGTATTGTGGGAGTCGGTGCATCATCTTGTGGATCCGGAGCCGGTTACCCGACCTGACATTGCGGTTGGCGTACTTCTGTTTTCGCTGATTGCAACCATTCTGCTGGTATCATTCCAGACGCTGGCATTAAAGCGCACCCGTTCATTAATCATTCAGTCTGACCGGGCTCATTACATTGGCGACATCTTTGCTATTACCGGTGCGCTGCTGGCAGTATTTACAGGTAGTTACTACGATATTCCAAGACTGGATGCCGTGGCCGGTTTGACAATGGGATTAGTTCTCACACATTCCGCCTGGCAGGTAACAAAAATCGCCATTCCCCAACTCATGGATGAAGAGTTGCCGGAAGAAGATAAAGAAACCATAAAACAAATTCTCGAAGCCAATCCCAATGTTCTGAGCTATCACGCTTTGCGTACCCGCCGCGCCGGTGATAAGAGCTTTATACAGCTCGACATTCAGCTTGATGCCGGACTGTCTTTCCGCGAAGCCCACGACATCACCGATGAAGTTGAATTGCAGATAGAAAATTCATTTACCGACGCCGATGTAATTATTCATGCTGATCCCGAGGGCGAAGCCCGGCTTGAGCGCCGGGTCATCGAGGACGTAGAAGATTATCCGGCGTCCGGTTCAAAGTGATCAGGAACACATCACGAAAATAAAAACAATTATCATTTGGTTTTAACTTAAGATAGAATTAAGCGCTTTCATACTTGCTGCCCCTAGCGATCCACGGTAGTCACTCTTCTAAAACCAAGTATAAGATTATGTTTTCACGCTTCAGAGACAGTATGACTTGGCTGCACACCTGGACAGGCCTGATATTGGGCTGGTTGCTGTTCGCTGTGTTTGTTACCGGTACGCTGGCTTTCTTCCAGTTTGAAATAACCCGCTGGATGCAACCGGAGTTGACTCACCCGGCCACTCCGGCCAATGCCGTCTCCAATGCTCAGGCCTTTCTGCTGAAAGAAGCCCCCGACTCACCGCGCTGGTCCATCGGCGTGCCGGGTGAACGGGATACGGTGTCCACACTCTTCTGGCGGGCCAGTGACGCCGGTCCCCGTGGCTTTAAAAGAGCGACACTGGATGGCACGGGACAGGAAGTGTCAGTCAGAGAGACCCGTGGCGGCAACTTTCTATACCGCTTCCATTTTGATCTTCATTATATGCCGGTGATCTGGGCACGGTGGCTGGTCAGCATAGCTGCCATGTGCATGTTTATCGCTCTCATCTCCGGCATCATTATTCACAAGAAAATCTTTAAGGACTTTTTCACCTTCAAGTCAGGCATGGGTATGCGAAGCTGGCTGGATGCCCATACGCTGACCTCCGTGCTGGCCATGCCCTTCCATCTTATGATCACCTACACCGGCCTGGTTACCCTCATGCTGATGATTTACGGCTGGGCCATGAACACCACGTTCGGTGACAGGGGCAGTTATTTTGAGGCTGTTGAAGCCAGGCAGGCGCAACCTGCTGCCAGTGGCATCAGGGCGGAACCGGTGAATTTGCAGACGCTGTTCGACGACGCACAGAAACGCCTGGGCGGCGCTGAAATTACGTTTATCGGGGTTGATAACCCCACAGATAAGAACGGTTCCATCGAATTTATGGAAGTACCGACCAATGGGCTGATTTCTCCGTACCGCCGCCTTGTGTATTCAACAGCCACCGGTGAACTGTTGTCGACCCGCGCAGTCCCCTCCGTGGCAGAGCAAACCCGCAGAACCATGATAAATCTGCATGCCGGCCGCTTCGCTGACTGGCCACTGCGCTGGCTGTATTTTATCTCCGGTATCACAGGTTCGGTGATGATTGCTACCGGCCTGGTATTGTGGAGTAAAAAGCGGGAAAAGAAAGCGCCTCACAAAGGTCATCAATGGGTACGGGTTTTAAATGCAGCAACCATTATGGGTCTGCCTTTTGCGGTGGCCAGTTTCTTTCTTGCTAACCGCGTTTTACCGGAAACACTCACTGACCGCGCGCAATCAGAAATTGACGTATTTTTTGCCGGCTGGCTCATTGTGCTGGTGATGTCTTTACTGACCGGCGAACACAGGCGCTGGCGTTACTCATCCATGCTCAATGCTGTGACTTTCATGTTGCTGCCACTGCTCAGCATGATAACTGTGACAAAACATATTGGTACATATCAGCTCCCGGAAGACAGTATTTTACTGGTGATGGATATCTGCCTGCTAGTGACAGGCTGTCTGTTCCTGTTGCAGTGGAAAATACTGAACAGGAAACACCATCAAGCCATCGAAACAGAGGTGGGGCACTATGCAAAATAGCCTGTTTGTCTGGCGCCTGGTGCTGGCCGTGTTCGGGAGCTTTGCACTGGTTTCGTTGCTGTCTGTTGCACTTACCGGACTGCTTTTTCAACTGGCTGAGATTGATAAAGCCGTAACGTTTATCTGGTGCATGTTATTTGGCTTTATTGCCTACAGCGTGCTGGTGATATGGATTATTGCCACCCGTAAACTGCTGCGTACCAGTGCTGTCGTGCTCTTATCAAGCCTGAGTTGCTGGCTGTTTATCAGCATAGGGAGCAACCTGTGACCCTGCTGTCTTTGCTTCTTTGTACTGTGGCATTCTGGTGCCTGGCCGCTGCCATGCCCCGTAACCGCAAATTTTTGATTTCGCCGGCTTCTGTTCCCCTGTCAGACAACACCCTGAAATATGCCGGATTTCTGCTTTTAACCCTCTCACTAATCCTTTCCTGTGAAAGTGAAGGCATTGCTGAGGGCATCGTTTACTGGTGCTACGAAATGACCGTTGGCGCATTACTGGTAGCCCTTTACATATCAAATAATCAGAGGCGCAAAGCCCGGAAATAACTACAACACTTTGGAGACATTATGAAAACACCTGAAAACCGCTTAGCCCCCTTGGCAACGGCTGTAATGCTGTCACTCACTCCCGCTCTGGCGATGGCGCAGGAAGCTGCTCCCGCCGATGACACCCTCGAACACGTTGAAGTGACCGGTAAATATACCGTAACAGAACGAATCGATACGGCCACAGGTCTGGGCCTGACGCTGCAGGAAACGCCGCAATCAGTGAGCGTTATCACTAAGGAGCGTATCCGTGACCAGGCACTGGATACCGTCATTGACGTAGTACAAAACACGACAGGTGTGTCTTTCCGCATGGTGGATAATGTGCGGAACACCCTGCAGTCCCGTGGTTTCGATATCACCACTTACCAGATTGACGGTGTACCGTTACCCTGGAGTCTGGCGGCGGATTCCGGTGAAACTGTCGCAGATGTGGCGATTTTTGAGCGGGTTGAATTTGTACGCGGTTCTACGGGCCTGCTAACCGGTGTGGGCGATCCTTCCGGTTCTATCAACCTGGTGCGCAAGCATGCAGACAGCACAGATTTAGCGGGTGACGTGAGCTTTGCACTGGGCACATGGAACAATTTCGAAGTCATGGCAGACGTATCAACCGGACTGAATGACGAAGGCACTATTCGTGGCCGTGTAGTGGCCAAGTATGAAGACAGTGAATCGTACCTGGACATCTTCACCAATGAATCTACCGTGCTGTACGGTGTTGTTGAAGGTGACATCACCGACAGAACGCTGGTGCGCGTAGGCATGAGCTACCAGAATAACGTACCAAAAGGTAATTTCTGGGGTGGCCTGGTTGGTTTATACAGTGACGGCACGCCGACTGACTGGGACGTATCAACCACCACGTCTGCTGACTGGACCCGCTGGGAAACGAAAAATACCAACATCTTTGCCAACGTAGAGCACACCTTTAACAATGGCTGGGAACTGCGTGTTAACTATAACCGCATGGATTACAAAAAGCCGGATGTCAGATTGCTGTATGTGTACGGTTCTCTGGATAAAGAAACCGGGGCCGGCCTTATTGCATGGCCTTACCGTGCAGAGGGCGAAAGCTCACTGGACAGCCTGGATATTCAGTTAAAGGGTGACTACACGCTGTTTGATACCATGCATGAATTCGTTATTGGCGGTTTGTACAGTGATCAGTCTGCCATCGCTGAAACCTACTCTGTTGTGAGCAGCGACCCTCTTGCCATCTCTGATTTCTACACCTGGGGTAATGAGTGGAGCGAGCCGGTATGGACTGACGCGCCAGACACCGTTGCTCAGGACATGGATACCGAACAGAAAGGCTTTTACGCTGCCACCCGTCTTAACCTGACAGAGCAGTTAAAAGTGATTGCCGGTGGACGGATTGCAAGTTGGGAACGTTCCGGTAACAGCTACGGCACACCTACAGATTTTGGTGAAACAGGTGTATTTATTCCTTACGCCGGCCTGTTGTATGACGTAACAGAGCAGCACCGCGTTTACGCAAGCTACACGGATATTTTCCAGCCTCAGAATGCGGTAAACCGTTACGGTGAATACCTGGATTCCCTGCAGGGCGTTACCTATGAAATGGGTCTGAAAAGCCGTTTCCTTGACGAGCGTTTAAACACCGCTATCTCGGTATTTAAAATTGATCAGGATAACCTGGCTCAGGACGACATCGCTGAAGACGGTACGCCTTATTACGTTCCTGACTCGCCGGCCACCATTGCCCAGCGGGAAGCACAGGGTACTGAAAGTACCGGTTTTGAAGTGGAAGTAGTGGGTCAGCCTGTGGATGGCTGGAACATCAATGTGGGCTGGTCACAGTTTGAAGCCGAAGATGCGGAAGGTAACGACGTTAACCCAAGCTATCCCCGTAAGCAGTTCAAACTGTTCACTACCTACAACTTCATCGACAGTGTGCCGGGCCTCACCATTGGTGGTGGTGTGAACTGGATGGACGAAGTGTCGCAAAGCGGTGTTACCCAGGACGCCGTTGCCATTACAAACCTGATGGCAAAATACAGCTTCAGCGACCGGGTGGACGTTCAGCTTAACGTAAACAATCTGTTTGACGAAGAGTACTACAACTACATCTCAAGCAACGCGCAAATCCAGTATGGTCAGCCGCGTTTCACACAAGTGAGATTTAACTACTCGTTCTGATCTGTGTTGAGTGAGGCGGCTTACTTCCGTTGAAAGGATTTCAACAGGCGGTAAGCCGCTTTTTCATTTCAGGCAACATCGGAGTCTCCGGCCCCCTGTTTATCGTTTTACACTGTCAAATTGTGCATTTTGCGCGCATTATAGAAAAATTGCCGGCAAATTTGCTCTGTTAACCCGGCCATCAGACAAGGATAAAAACAATGTGCGACAACCATACAGAATCCGACATTCACGATTTTAAGAAAAACGGCGGGCAGTTAAACCGTCGTGACTTCAGTAAACTCGTAGGATTAGGCGCTTTGTCTTCCGCCTTTCCTCAATTTGCCATGGCCTCCGGCGAGGTACAAACGCAGCAGGTAATGGTGAACACACCTGATGGCGTGGCCGACTGTTTGTTGGCGAGCCCGAAAAGCGGCAAACATCCTGCGGTGGTAATGTGGCCGGATATTATGGGTCGCCGCGCGTCATACGATTTAATGGGTCAGCGCCTGGCTGCCGCCGGATATGCTGTGCTGGTGGTAAACCCCTTCTACCGGGATGTAAAAGGTGCTGCCCTGCCCGATGGCATCAGTTTTCCGGCACCGGAAGCCCGCGAAATTTTGGGACCCATGCGCGCTAAACTCACGCCGGATAATACCAACTCTGACAATCGCGCCTTTTTCGACTTTTTAAACGAACAGTCTGTGGTGGATGCAAGCGCACCAAAAGGCGTGCTGGGTTATTGCATGAGCGGCACCTTTACTATGTACGCTGCCGCCGCTTTCCCTGAAGAAGTGGGCGCGATTGCTACCTTCCACGGCGGCGGTCTGGCCACGAAAGAAGACGACAGTCCCCATTTCACCGTTGCTGACTCAAAAGCACTGGCATTACACGCCATCGCAGAAAATGACGCCCAACGCAGTCCGGAGATGGAACCCTTACTCGTTGAAGCCTATAAAGAAGCGGATTTGCAGGCAGACATTGCTGTATATCCCGGCACGCTGCACGGCTGGACGCCACCGGATTCAAAGGTGTACAACGAGGAACAGGCCGATGCTGCCTGGAACAGAATGCTGAAGATCCTGGACAAAGGCCTTCACGCCTGAAGAAAAAATACGCCTGCCGGATAAGAGGCAATTAAAAAACAAAGCCGGCTGTTTTGATGAACAGCCGGCTTTTTTACAGCTGATTATCAGAACGTGTAGTTCGCCGACACCAGGTAGCTGCGACCGGGCTCGTTAAAGGTATTTGCACCGGCACTGGAAGCCTGTGTACCTTCACGGCGAACATCTGTATTAATGAAGTTCTTCACTGACAGGTTGAAGCTCAGATTATCATTAAACTGATAGACCGCATTCAAGTTAGCAATGGTATAGGCATCGCGATCTTCACCGGTAATTGCCTGACCTGAATTTTGGCTCAGCTCCGGACTTTCAGTTTTACCATAGTGCTGACCACTCAGTACAAGCTGGATTTGCTCTGTTGCCTGCCAGGTCAGCATGGCATTAACCGTGTAGTCCGGCACGATTGACAGTGGTACACCCGTTTCTTTGTCTTTCGTTTCCAGCATAACCGTCAGGTTTGTCGACCACTGAATACTGTCAGTCAGGTTAAACTGCAGGTTACCTTCCAGACCACGTATTACGGCTTCAGGAATGTTGTACCACTGGAAAACCTGAACATTGGCTTCACCGCCTTCCTCACCGGGCAGCACGTATTCCGGCGCCACGTTACCGGTACCAATGCGGTTCTTATAATCGTTGTGGAAGTAAGTAATACCGGCATTTACACCGTCTTCGTTAGTGTAATTAATACCAATTTCTTTGTTAACGGAGGTTTCGTGTTCAAGGTCAGGGTTACCGATAATGTGACAACCACCGCCAATGCTGGGAAAGTCTAAAGGACAGCCACCACCACGGGTATAATACACATAGTTGGGGTTCAACTGATACAGGTTAGGGGCTTTAAACGCACGGCTGATACCACCCTGTACAACAATATTCTTTGTTGCCTGCCAGGATGCATTCAGACTGGGCGATAAATTCGTGCCGGCTTCGCTGTGATTGTCAAAACGGATACCCGGTGTAACTGTCACTGAATCAGAAAGCAAAATGTTATCTTCCACATACACACCAATCAGTGTGGCATCAGTTTCAGACGGACGGCTATCAGGATCGGCAGTAGCCCCCGGAATTTCGCTTTCATCAGCCACGTTTAGAGTAAGCTGATTACTCACTGCATCATCCAGCGTCTCGCCGCGGAATTCTGCACCGAATGTTGCCGTTTGCGCAAAGCCTCCCAGTTCTAATGGCACGTTCCATTCTGTTTTGGCGGTAATGTTAGACAACTTGATCGTGGTTTTTTCAAGGCTGTTGATAGCACCTTCACCACCACCGGCAGAACCTTCGCCCAAGCGGCTGTTGGTTGTACCTTCGTACTGAATATAGCTGAACGAGTCACCGAAATCGTACTGACCCGTGTGGGTAACACCCAACGTGCGGCGGTACATCACCAGGGTTTCTTCCCCAATCAGTGCCAGCGCATCGATTTCGCCAAGTTCATCTTCCGTAGGGATAATCGGGTTGTCGTTTTCGTCTACGCCGTAACGGATCCCCTGGAAGGCGTTATCGCCGGCATATTCATTGCCCTGGCGGCTGAAAGCACCTTCGAAATCCCAGCGGTGTTCTTTACTTTGCTGGAAACGAACCAGTGTACGGAAATCCATGTTCTCCACACCTTCACGACCTGCACCAACCGCTTTAGCCGAGCCGCCACGACCTGTCGATGTATCAGTAACTTCAAGGTTCAGTTGCGGATCATCGGCTTCCTGTTTGTTGTAGTTAACAATGGTGCGGTGAGAGAAGCGGTCTGACAAAGGCGCGCTGCTCACTACGTTGATACGGTGATTACCGCCTTCATATTCATTTTGCGGAATTTCCGTTTGCAAAGACACGGTGGTTGACGCCACTTCAGGGGATTTTGTGATGATATTAATCACACCACCCGATGCACCTGAGCCATATCGGGCAGCAGCCGGACCACGAATAACTTCTATACTTTCAATAGCTTCCGGCGGCACCCAGTTACTGTCACCACGGGTGTTCCGCTCCCCCGAGCGTCCCATTTTCACTGAGTTACGTGACAACACCGGCTTACCGTCAATCAGGATCAATGTATTCTCAGGCCCCATCCCGCGAATATCAATCTGACGCTTGTTGCCGTACTGACCTGAAGACGAGTTACCGGTCAGGTTAATACCCGGCATGGTACGAACGATTTCTGAAATGTCATTGGTGACCGGACGGCGCTTGAAGTCTTCTTCTGTGATAACCGATACACCCTGCGCCTGCTTCAGTTCCTCTGAAGCGGCTTTTACAACGGTGACATCCAGCGTTTCCGGCTCTTCCTGTGCAATAGCTGAGAGTGAGAAAAGAGAAGAGATAGCAGCGGACACAGCTGTGCACACAAACTTCCGGTTTGTATTAAACATGCGAGATTCCTATTTAAGTATGGCCTTTTTATAAATGATAATGATTATTATTATTTTTATTGAACGCATTATACTTAAGTGGAGCTGTGTTACTACCCCGCAAAATATATTTTGGGGAAATTCGGGTCAAAGTTGAGTGAAATTTTACGAAGAGCAGGTGAAACGCACTCTGCACGAAACAGTCAGCGTTTAAGGAAAGCTAGCTGATAGCGGTTTTTAATGCAGAACGGTAGTTGATTAATGTCGTCCGGCAGGCGTGTGCTACTGCCCCTTCCTCTTTGCCCTTCAGTTTCAACAAATCGACAAGGTCAAACAGCGAATTTTGTTGCTGCCTGCTGTTTTTCTGTAACAGATAGAAGAAGCGCCGGCTTTTACTGATTACGGCGCCGATAAACTTATCCATACGCCGCTGCTCACACTCGTACACATCAGTAATAAGCTGGCTTGCCATTAACCTGCCTATACAGTCGGCGGCAGAACAGTCTTGTTGTTTACATTCCGATACCCAGGGGCAACAGGCGCATAAATCCTGAATATCTGCCCGCAAGCAGTGCATAACAGGTAACTTACGATCTGACTCCAGCCATGCTGACAGCTCTTTGGGTACAGGTGTAGCTGCGAGATCCATTAAAAACTGATAGTGATGAAGCAAAAGCGCACCAACCCGTGATTTGTTGTAGAACACTTTTTCTGTTTTGAGAAATTGCCTGAAGGTGGAAATTTCAACGGCCGATGCACTGCAGATCCGTTGAGATCTTGCATCGTCGTATAATAAAACGAGCGCCATGACTTTCTCCGTTTACCACGTAAAGCGCCGGGATGTTTGACTGGTTTGCGGTGGCTTACTCTGTTTCAGAGCGACCTAAAAAGCGAACCAGTAAACCACATGATGCAGCTGTGCCCGCAGACAACAGCAAAAAGATAATTGCTTCCATCGTTCGACTCCCACTGAATGTAAAGTTTATCCGGCAAAAAACAGGCCCCAGTACCGGGGCAAATGCCTGAAGTGTGATCATTATTATTATGATAGGGACGGTTTTAAGATACACCGCAAAAACCAATAACGCAAATGATAATTATTACCAATTAGAAATTAAAATCATTTTAATTGCTTTATCACATTGATATTTGTCACGAAGTCTCTAATACTAAAGTCGACAATTTGTTCTCAGTAGCATGCCCTGACAAAGACGTTTTACTTTTTTTAGAAGGAGCACTGCGGCTTTGCCCAATGGCGGGCATCAGGCGTGTTTCTGACGATTCCTTTCTTTGTCTGTCAAAAATTTTGTTAATCCGTCACCGGAACTCGCTGTTTTTCGCAGTCTTACTATACTTTGCTTAAAAATCCATCAAGCAAATCGTGTTGTATTGCTCCCCTTTACTTTCTCAATTGAAATGCGAGGAACGCAACTTGAATTGGTTACATCGATTTTCTCTGGTTCAGCTCACGCTGATCAGTGCCGCACTATTGTTTGTCTTTGCTTTTTTCCTGGTTGGTAAAGATGTGAGTTATACCCTCGCACAGCGCTCAGGTGCCGGTGACGATACGGCTCTCATCCAGTTGCTCGACCGGCTGGAAAAAGTGGCCCATCATCATGCCGTTGAACGGGGGCTGACAGCAGGCTTCCTGGGTTCAGGCAGTGATGAAGCAAAAGCGAAAGTAGATGCTCAGCGCATTAAAGCTGACGCTGCAGAACAACAACTTATGGCGCTGTTATCCGGCCAGTGGCCGGAAAGCTTCAATGTGCCGCGAAAAGTCGCTTTGTTGCAGGAAACCTTGAAAGCTAAGCCGGCGATCAGAAAAGAAGTGGATGCCGGCAATGGCAAAAATGCCTTTGGCTTTTACAGCAAGCTGAATAAATCAGCTTTGGATGCAGCCTCAAACCTCACCCTGAATATTCATAGCAGTGAAGCGGCGACAGAGCTTACCTATGCAATTCAATATGCCTGGCTTAAAGAACGGCTTGGACAGGTACGGGGCAAAGTGAATGGTGTGCTCGCTAAACGCGCCATAAACCCTGCCGCCCTTAACGAAATTTCTGCTTACGAGCAGGATATTGGCTATATCACAAAGCAATTAAATAATTTGCTCAGCGGGAATGACCTTTCAGCATTTAAGCAGGTAGCAGACTCTGCAGACGCCGGATTAATGAAAAGCGTGGTGGATGTCTTGCAATCTGACCCCGTTAACTTTTCCATATTGCCTGCTCCGGCTGACTGGTTTCAGGCCTCCACACGGCAAATCGGTCAGGTTAAGCAACAGCTGGACAAGCAATGGGAGCGCATCAACAGTATGGCCATCAGCAACAGTGACATGGCTAACAGCCAGCTCATGTTGATAATCGGTTTTTCGCTGGTTGTCGTGCTGGTCATTGGCCTTCTCTATTTCTTTATGATTTCTCTGTTACGCCAGCAGTTACGCAGCCTTTCAACCAATCTGGATAAAGTATCGGGCAACGGCGATCTGACAGTCAGTATACGATTGCCGGACAATAACGAACTGGGGCAGATTTCCGGCTACATCGATAAGACCATTCACACATTGCGGGATTTACTGCAAAGCGTGAAAGAATCTGTGAGTATTTCAAACCGCATCAGTGACGATTTATATAAGTCGACTTCAGTGGTATTAAAAGATGCCGACGAGACATCCGGTAAGGCCATGACGATTTCTTCTGCAATTGAAGAAATGGCAACCACCAGCGAAGAGATAGCGCGGTCAACAATGAAAACACTGGAAGCCAGTCAGTCGTTAAAAGGCATTTCTGAACGCTCTCTGGCCGCAAACCGGGAAATTAAAGCCGCCATGCAGGCATTAACCATAGACATGGACAGCGTGGCCGCCGAGGCACAAACCATGGGTCAGCAGGTGTCTGAAATCAGTACGATTCTGAATACAATTAACACCTTGTCTGAGCAAACCAACTTACTGGCTTTAAACGCAGCCATCGAAGCCGCACGGGCAGGCGAACACGGGCGCGGTTTTGCCGTGGTCGCCGATGAAGTAAGACAACTCGCCACTGCCAGCCGGGCTTCGACGGATAAAATTTCAGACTTACTGGAAAACCTCACGAATGTGAGTAATACGGTTATCAGTGGGATCAGCAGTAATAATGAGCGGGCCATGGAATCCCTGAATGTCACAGCTCAGGGCGAACAGGCGGCAGAAGAAGTGAAACAGGGGGCCGGTAACGTGGAACAGCTTGCTAACACTATGTCGGCAGCCACCGAAGAGCAGTCGGTTACTGCCCGTCAGATAGCTGAAAATATCCTTGGCGTACAGGATGCCGCTGCTCATGAACATACATTGGCGCAGGAACTGAATAAGCTGGCAGAGAAGCTCAAACAAAACAACGAGGTACTGCAATCGAAAATGCACAAGTTCCGCGTTAATTGATGGATAAAATTGGCTTGACTAATTTACCTGTCTCCCTATGCTTTTACGGTTAAGCAGACAGAAAAATCAGAATCAGGCCATGAAAGTAGAAGCGGTAAAAGTACGCAGACTTTATATCGAAGTCGCCACACAAATAGAAAGTCAGATCCGCAGCGGAAATATCAAACCGGGCGAGCGTTTACCCTCAGAGCGTGACCTGGCAGTACGGTTTGAAGTGAGCCGCCCCACTATTCGTGAAGCGATGATTGCCCTTGAAATTGCCGGCCTGGTGGAAATTCGTACCGGGTCTGGCATTTATGCTTTGCCGCTGAATGAACTGGATGCAGGACAGCTGGATGATGTACCCGGTCCCTTCGAAGTACTGGAGGCACGCCTTCTGGTTGAGCCTGAAGCGGTTAGTCTTGCCGCCGCCAGAATAAACAAAGAACAGCTTGCGGTACTGGAAAACGCCCTTCGCATCATGGAAGACACAAAATCCAGTGAGAAAGCCAAAGAGCAGGCTGATGAACTCTTCCATTGCACCATCGCAGCAGCGACCGACAACAGCGCACTGGAATCTTACGTGAAATGGCTGTGGGGATTGCGCAACCAGTCAGTGCTCAGTTCCACATTCCACCAGCGGGTACGGGATTTAGGCGTTCACCCGTATGTAGATGAACACCGTAAAATCCTCAATGCACTGAAACTACGCGATCCGTCCAGGGCCCGCAATGCCATGCACGCCCATATCTCCAACGCCATCGAACAGGATATGGATGTTTTGCAGCTTGACGGGCGTAGTTAATTTTTTACCTGTGTACTGATAGCACTTTCTGCAAAACCGTATCTTATTGCTTTTGCTGACAAGTGACTCTCATCATCAATAACAAGGTGACCAGTATACAGGTGCCAGTGTTTTTGTTCAGGGTCGGTCGAATAAGTGATCGACGCACCTTCGGTCTGACTGCTCAGAATCACTTTTTTCTTATTTCCGCTAACTTCTTCAAGTTTAATAACCGGAGCTGAAGTTTGTGGTTGATTACCGCCGGGCCACATTGCATTAATTAACATATCTTCCGATTCGTACTTGCCGTCATCAACAACATCCATCCAATTATCCAGTGCAGACTCCAGCTCACTTTGGATCTCCCGGACATCTGGCTGACCAGCGATGTTATTGATTTCATGCGGGTCGTTCAATGTGTCGTACAGTTCAATTTCAGCCCTCGGAGCCGAGAAATAGGACTCCTGAAGAGGTGTCAGCAACCCGGCCTGATGACGTTCATTTAATTCCTGCATAGCCGGAAACCAGTCACGGAAAGGAAGCGGACGGAAATAAGGTTTATCAGCTAAGTAGTTACGGATTAACTTATACCGTTTATTCCTGACAGCCCGGACTTTGTCTTCAACCTGGTCCATCCGGTCTCTTGCTGCAAAGATATAGTCCCTCTGATTACTCAGAAAGTTTCTCCCCTGCATGTAATCGGGTACCTCTACTCCGGCCATGGTCAATACGGCAGGTGCAATATCGACCATTGATACCAACCGGCTGTCGACAGTATTCGGGCTAACGCCGTCAGGAAACCTTAATATCATAGGTAACTTAATACCTGAGTCCAGTACAGCTCTTTTGGCACGCGGGAAACCATCACCGTTGTCGGTGGTCCAGAGTATAATCGTATTTTCCAGCAGACTGTCTTCTTCAAGATTACTTATGATACTGCCCACCTGAGCATCCATGTAGTGGATCAAATCATACATTTGCGTTACAGAGTCACGTACTTTAGGCGTATCTGGCAAATAAGGAGGCACAGTGACATCTTTTGATTGCGTCACCTCCTGTACATTCTGGCTAACCCAGCCCCCCATTGCTTTTAAGAATCCTGCGTGAGGACCTTCAATAGTTTCCTGTGTCTTCCTTGGAGCCAGCCTGCTTTCGTGGGTTGAGAGCAGATTGATCATTGCGAAAAACGGCTTCCCGGAAGGCAGCTTCCTCCAGACCGCTAAATCGGGCTCATCCATGAAACCATTTACGTCCACATCCCAGATACTAAAAGGTTCGCCAAACTGATAGTCACGCTTTGCCACATTTGCTGTCGCATATCCGGCACGTCTGAGCAACTCAGGATATGCTTTAACATGCGGTGGGGGTACAGCCCGGTAGTGTTTATCCTCCGTGCGCATATGTTGCGCGCCGAAAGATATTGGATACATACCTGTAATATGAGCAGCCCGGCTGGGAGCACAAACACCGGCAACGGTGAAGAAATTCGTATAGCGGATACCCCCGGCAGCTAATTTATCTAAGTTGGGAGTCTGCGCGATACTGTCTCCAAAAGCGCCGATCTTGCTACTTACATCATCAGCCATGATGACAACAATATTAGGGTGTTCTGTAGCAGCGGTTGCGGGTTGAAAAATGAGTAGGGTTAAAAGCAACCAGTGTAGAAGTGAAACTCTGTTCATAGCAAATTCTTACGGGAAGATCATAGATTGCCGTTAACATAATATTTACCCTTTATTTTCAGAAGCCTTGTTTATCAATATGAGCTATTGAAAAAATAGATTCCCGCCGGAAAAGTGCCTGACCAAACATCCAGTTTAGTTGGTCAGGCAGCATGACAAGACAGAGTGTCCCCGTTTTAATCGTAAATGGGCTTTAACACCGTGTCGATGTAGTAGCGGGACAACGCCATGGACGCCAGATAATCAGGCGAACCGTCTGTTTCCAGTGTCATCCAGCCTTTGTACTGATGTTTCTTCAGCAGCGCGTACAGCCCTTTAAAATCCAGCACGCCCTCACCCGGCTCCCAGAACCAGCGCTTACCGTCGTCCTGAATTTCAGGATCTTTAGAGAAGCGGACTTCATCCGGCAGGCCCGGATCTGCGGTATCTTTCAAATGGAATCCGCTGATGCGATCAGCATAGGTATCATAGAAATCCAGTAAGTCTTCGCCCATCAATGAAATCTGCGCGGTATCAATGCAGTAGAAAACCGACTCAGGGTTGGTCATTTCAATAAAGCGGCGATGCTCGTTCAGATTAATGCCGCAGAAGAACTCATTGTGCAGCCCTACTTTGACCCCTTTTGAAATAGCATAGTCACCGATGGCGTTGATAGCGCGGGCGCAGTTTGCCAGTTGCTCTTCGTTGAGCGGGCCGATGCCGTGGTAGTTGTCGGTAGGACAGGTATTCATTTGTGTACCGCCAAACTTAACAATAGTGTCTACCGCGTCTTTCCCGGCCTGCACCACTTCGTCGAATTTCTCTTTCACGTGGCAGGCATGTGCACCGTGAAACATACCGGTCACCTCCACACCGCGGGCAGCGGCAAAATCGCGGAATGCTTCCGGTGAGCCGAACAGCGGAGTTAAGTCAGCCAGATCCCAGGGCGCAATTTCAATACCGTCGAAGCCGAGGGCTTTCTGGTATTTCAGCAGTTTGTCCCAGTCGGCGTAATACACGCTGTTGGTGTTGTCTTCGTAGTAAAAATCACGAAAGTTAGGTACCTGCGCGTAGGGCACAACTTTCCAGTGACACATATTGGCATAACGGATATTCGACATAACTCAGGCCTCCACAACGTCAGACAACGGGGTCTGTGAACAATGCTGATTGATCAGCGCGCGGTTCCGTAACATGGCGCGCATTGGGTCGCGGGTATGATGGTTAGAAAAGCACACTTTTTCTGGAGGCAGCGACCCGCTCACCATTTCCAGAATGTCTTTCACCGGCACCCTGCCCTGACCGGCATCACAGAAAACCTGAGTGGCTTGCTGAGGCGGGAACTCGGGGTTCGGTGCCCGGGCAAAAGTACTGCTGTCTTCAAGTTTGGTATCAGAAAGCTGTACGTAGGCAGTGATATCAATATTTGTATTCAGAAAGACAGCAGGATCTGAGCCGCTCAATGCAATGTGTGCGGTATTTACCACCAGCTCCACGTTGTCCTGCTGACGACAAAAATCGACTACGGTACTTACCGGCAAAATGCTCAAGTATTCCGGCCTGAGGCCCAGCTTCACACCTTCGTTTTTCGCTTTTGCAGCTAACTCTGTAAACAGAGTCAGGGTGCGCACAATAAAGTCTCCGGCATCGTCTTTTAAACCCGGATGATAGTGAAACAGCCGGCCAGCATAGGCAGACGGTGACAACACCAGAATGTCTGCGCCCAGATCACGGGCAAACCCAATGGCCTGGGTGGCGAAATGCCCAAACGCGCCAAAATAGAAATCCATATGCGGATTACGTACAAACAGGTTGGGCGTGAAAGTGACCGCACTCACACCGCGTATGCCAGTTGAAGCCAGCAATGCCCGGTAGCTTTCACTATTGCCGTATTTTGTTTCAATACTGTAAGGCGTCATTGGCACACCGCTGCGGCCACCAAACTGCCACACCGGCTCGAAAGGCACTTCAATATGGTCAAACCCGGCGGCAGCAATCAACGGATACAACTCTTCCCAGAACTGACGGGTTTCATAGCGGTTACGGTTAGGTTCCTGGTAGTGCCGGTTTATCATGTCCAGACTCATGGCGTAATGGCTGCTCATACGGCCTCCTTGTGGAACGCTGTAATTTGCTCACGAATAAACTGCAGCGCCTGCGAAGTCGCCACAGACGGATAACACTCAACGCCAATGGCACCGCGATAGCCGCTGTTTTTAATAAGCTCAAGCATGTTGTGCCAGTCCACTGAACCTGCGCCCGGCTCGTGGCGGCCGGGGAAATCGGCAATCTGGATGTGGCCAATATGGTATTTTGCCTGCTCCAGCGTCGCAGCAACATCTTCGCCTTCTGCCAGAGAGTGATAGATATCGTAAAGCACCTTCACACTGTCGCGGTTTAAGGTTTTTGCCACATGCAGGGTGTCGCTGGTATGACTGAAGAACACGCCGGGATGATCAACACGGGTATTTACCGCTTCAAGTAACAGGGTTAGCCCGTGCTTTTCTGCAACGTCTGCCGCACGGCCAATGGCTTTGCATACCACAGCGAGCGATGCCTGACGGTTCAGAAACGGCGCACCGGTACCGGAGCCACACACCAGATGCTGACAGCCCAGCGCTTTAGCCTGCTGTGCTGTTTGCTCAACGGTTTCGATAAACTTGTCATGGGTATCTTCCAGCACCAGCATGATGCGCGGGTCCACCAGCATGGTATGCAGGGTCACATTGTGTTTTTCCAGTGCTCCGGCTACCTGCGCGGTTTGCGCCGGAGGAACAGCAAACACTTCCACTTTGCTAATGCCACATGCCGCGGCCATTTCGATGCGCTGACTTAACGCATCGCCGGCTTCATGGAACATGTATTCAAGATTGGCTGATAAACTGAACATGGCGGTTTACTCCATACCCAGCGCTTTGCGCGTGGAGGCCACGGCCTGCGCCGTTGTCATATCGGTAAGCACGAACTCCATGCCAATCCAGCCTGTGTAACCTTCAGCCTCCAGCATGCTCATGACTGCCTGCCAGTCGATGTCGCCGGTACCCGGTGCGCCACGTCCCGGCATATCCGCTACCTGAATATGCTCAACCCATTGCATGCGGCCTTTCAGAACGGTAGTCATGTCATCGCCCATTACGAGCGAGTGATACGCATCGTAAATCAAACGCAGGTTCGGGCTGTTTACTGCTTCGACCAAATCAAGGGCAACAGACACCGACACCAGATACATGCCCGGGTGATCAACCTTGTCATTGAGTGGCTCAAGTAGCAGTGTTACCTGCTTCTCTTCTGCCAGTGCCGCTGCCTTCTTCAACGTTGCTACAGCCAGCTCGAAATGTTCTTCAGGGGTTTTACCCGGCAACACAAAGCCGGAGGCAATAATCATTTTTGAGCAGCCCAGTGTGTGTGCAGCCCCTGCAGATCCTTCGATAGCGGCAAGCAGTTCTTCCTGCTGGGTTAAGTCAACAATACTGCGACGGGGATCTACGCAAAAGCTGGTCAGCGTCAGGCCGGTTTCATCCAGTGCGGCTTTGATATATTCAACGGGCTTATCACGCCACAGGTGGAACTCCACCCCGTCCAGACCCGCCTTTTTGGCGCAGTGAACGCGGTCGGCGAGGTTGTCGGCTTCATCGGCAAATAACCATTCAATACAAGCGGATAATTTCATTTTGATTCCTGTAATTATTAATAATAAGACTAAGAGGTTCAGGCTGATGCTTGATCAGCCGGATAGAAACGAATGCAAATAAACTGCAAAGCGAAAACAACCAGCGGCAGGCCGTAGTACAACCAGCGCATGGTGGAAATGGCGTTCTCTGGCACGGCCTGCGGGGAGTAGCCGCTGAATGCCAGCGCCCAGGCCACACCGGCGGTGCCCACAGCCATGCCAATTTTTATTGCCAGTGATACCCCTGCAGCCAGCAAGCCTTCCTGACGGGTACCGAATAATGCCTGGTGATAATCCACGGCTTCTGCCGCCATGGCATAGATAGAGGTCATGGTGATGCTGATCACCAGTGACGAGAGCACATACAGGGTGAGGAATATCACCGGCTCTGATTCAAATAAGGGGAGTAATCCGAACAGGATTGCGCCGGCGATCAGTGCCACAGAGTCAGTTTTGATAGTGCCGAAACGGCTGAGAAAAGGTCTGGCAATAAACGCCCCTACCAGCAAAGTGCCGGAGAGCGCAGGTAACAGCACTGAAATCGTCCAGGGCTGTTGCAGCACATTTATCGCAAAAAACGGGGTAAGAGAAAGTAATGCCCCGAAGCGGATAAAATTCAGCAGCGCAAAACCGGAAGCGATGTTCCACGCCCGGTTGCGGACCATGCGGGACACATCAGTTTTGATTTCCAGCTTATTACCGGCAACAGGCTGTACCCGCTCTTTGCACAAAGAGAAACAGGTTAGCAGCATAATGAGCGCTGCCACCGACACAATGGCCGCCATGATGAGATAGCCCTGCTGCGCATCGCCCTCACCGAAGTACTCAACACCGGGCAGGAACAACGCGGTGACGACGATGACGCCCACCGAGGTTGCCACCGAACGTGCGGCACTTAAATCCACCGTGTCTTTGTGATGACTGCTCATCATCGGCAGCATAGCGCTGTAAGGAATGGTGACTACCGACAACAGCAGGCCGAGAAGAAAATAGGTGATGGTGGCATATAGGAAGCGCACGTTTTCAGACGCATCCGGCACGTAAAACGTGGCAATACCCAGCACAGCGAAGGGCACAGCCCCGTAAAGTAAATAAGGCCGGGCTTTTCCCCATCGGGAGGAAGTACGGTCTACCGACAGGCCAATGGCCACATCGAAAAATGCATCAAAAATACGGGTGAAGAAAAACAACGTACCCAAAGCAGCGGCAGGTAACAGCGCCACATCGGTATAAAAGATTAACGCAAATGCACTGACAGCATTCCATACCAGGCTGGCAGCTACATCGCCGGCACCATAAGCCAGCACCTCACGGCGCTTTAAGATACCGCGGGGTGTTTCAGGAGAATCATTGACAGATGAAACGGAAGAAAGTGCCTGTCCGGACATACCAATAGCCTCGTAAAGGCGCTATTTAGTGTCCTGGCGCGTTGTGCAGACAGCAATAAAAAGAAGAAGATGTTACTGACGAAAAATGACTTCGCCCGGGTGTTCAGGCTGTTTCAAAAACAGCCCGTTCAACCTCAGTATCCACCAATCGACACGAAACGGTCAACCATGAGTAAAGCGGCGATACCGGCCATATAACAATAAGGAATAGGATCGCGCACGACCTGCGATGTGTATTCTCTTGCACGACGAAAAGACTGATTCATAACCATCTCCTGCGTAACATTTTTATTATTCTTTGTTCAATTAGTGTATAGGGCGTTCCGGTCCAACCCGAAACTTACACTCAATATACAATTGATTAACACAGTGCGAAAATTAGTCTTTTGGATACAATGTATGGAGAAAATCGTTAGATAGCGTTACAGGTATCTGTGAGGAAATCGATGAATGCCCGGGATTTGTTCGACAACAGTCTGCGCGTCGGGTAAATCACCGACAGTGTTGCTGCGGTCACATCAAAGCTCACTTTAGGAAACACTTCTTTCAGCGTGCCGTCTGCCAGTTGCTTTTTACAATACTGATAGGGCACCAGCCCTGCGCCAAAGCCGCTAATCACTGCATCTCTAACTGAAAGCGGGTCATTCACCCGGAACACCTTTGAATATAAATCGATCTGACTTTTGGTTTGATCGATTCTTATCGGGAAACGACGCATGGCATAACGGGACTCTGCAATACGAACGTGAGACTGCAAGTTAACCATATCGTCATGCAGTCCCTCTGCCTGTATGTATTCCGGAGAAGCAACACAGCACAGCCGGCTGTGATAAAGCGTTTTCACTATTAAATCTGAGTCGTTCAGCGCACCAACCACCACCGCCAGATCAATTTGTTCTTTGATGATATCCAGCGCCTGATTCGTGACGACGATTTCAAGGGCGATATCAGGATACAGCGCGGCAAACTCACTTAATCGCGGCGCCATAATTTCTCTGGAGAAGGCAATAGGCATTGCTACTGTAAGGCGGCCGGAGGGATGACTCACCAGCCCCTGCATGGTGTGAGCAGCTTCATCAACCTGCTCCAGAATACGGATGCTTTCGCGGTAAAATACCTCGCCTTCCGTGGTCAATCGAACGTTTCGCGAATTACGTTCCAGCAGCCTCACGCCGAGGGCCTTTTCCAGCTGACTGATGATTTTACTGACTGAAGATTTAGGCAAATCCAATTGATTAGCTGCGGCAGAGATCCCCAGTGTTTCCGCCACCTGAACAAATACGGGTAAATGTTCAATATTCCACTTTCTTTCCACTGCCAGCACCTGCTTTTCATTGTTTCCCAATTACGAACAATGCGTTTCTTTGGAACCGATTGTTACAACATCTTAACACTAATAACATCCCCCCTACTTCGAAAGCAAGTGATTAGTTGTAGCCATGAATCTGAATCAAATAATAAATACACCACGGCTTACAGGACTCCATCTGCGGGTGCTGGGAATTTGCTTCCTGCTCAATATGTTAGACGGCATGGATGTGCTGGTTATTTCATTCGCCGCGCCGTTTATTTCCGATGCCTGGGACGTGTCACCGGGTGCGCTGGGTATTGTGTTCAGTGCCGCTTTGGTAGGCATGGCGCTGGGTGCCGTGTTCGTTTCCCCCTATTCAGACAAACTGGGCCGCAAGAAAATTATCGTCGGCAGCATTTGCACCATCACCGCAGGCATGTGGCTTACTGCCCTTTCAGGTTCGGTAACCGAACTGGCCTTCTTCCGCTTTGTGGCTGGTCTCGGCATTGGCTCAATGTTGGCCAGCCTCACCTCGATGGTGTCGGAATATGCACCGGATAAATACCGGAATCAGGCGATTCTTATCCTTCACGCCGGCTATCCCATAGGCGCAATTATCGCCGGCTTTATGGCCGCACATATTCTGCCGCAATGGGGATGGCAGCCGCTGTTTGAAGTGACCGCCCTGATATCTCTGTGTGCACTACCTCTGGCCCTGTTTTTATTACCCGAATCGCTGGATTTCTTAATTTCACGGCAACCCGCAAAGGCACTGGATAAAGTAAACCGCATTTTAGTGAGCCTGAAGCAAACCGTTGTATCCGGCCTGCCCCGTGTCGAAGCCGAAGCCACACACTCTGCCGGACTATCCGCCCTGCTCACAAGCAATTTGCGCAGTGCTACGCTGCTGCTCTGGCTGGCCTTCATGATGGCATTCGCCAGTCTTTACTTTCTGTTGAGCTGGGTTGTAAAACTTGCTGTTGATGCCGGACTTCCCGTAAAAGATGCCATGCTGGCAGGCATTTCATTAAATCTGGGCGCATTCTTTGGCTCTGTACTGCTTGGATGGCTGTCTTCAAAAATGGGGCTTATCCGGGTAATTTCAGTGTTCTTCATTTTAGGTGCCATCGCGTCTGTGGTGTATGGCACTGTCGACATGAATGTGGCCGGCGCTATTGTCGCCATCTTCATTCTGATGTTTTTTGTGCAAGGCGGTTTCACCGGTTTATATGCTGTGGCGGCCCGCCTCTATCCCACGTCGATCAGAACCACCGGTGTTGGTTGGGCAATCGGGGCCGGACGGGTTGGTGCCGTCAGTGGCCCTGCACTGGCCGGTGTGCTGATTGGAGCGGGCATTCCCGTGGGATGGATGTTCATTATCTTCAGTATCCCCTTGCTGGTCGCCACAACAACCATTCTGAAAATCAATCATCAACCTGTTAAAAAGGACTGAATCATGGCCAGAATTATCGGCGGCATCGGTGCCTCACACACACCAACCATTGGCTTCGCGAAAGACCGGCACACTAAAGCAGATGCGCAATGGACCGGCACATTTGATATTTTTGAGCCCGTCACTGCCTGGCTGGAAGAAAAGAAACCGGATGTGCTGTTTGTCATTTATAACGACCACATCACCTCTTTCTTTTTCGACCACTATTCTCCTTTTGTACTGGGTGTCGATTCAAAATATGAAACCGCTGATGAGGGAGGCGGTCCCCGCGAATATCCGCCCGTAGCCGGTCACGCTGAACTGGCCCGTCACATCGGGCACTCCATGTTTGCTGACGAATTTGATTTGTCGTTCTATCAGAACAAACCGGTGGATCATGGCATGTTCTCACCGCTGTCGATGATGACTGACCGGGGTAACGCCTGGTCCGGCTCCGTGGTCCCATTACAGGTAGGTGTACTGCAATTTCCGGTACCCACTGCCCGACGCTGTTACAACTTCGGCAAAGCCCTGCGTCGTGCCATTGAAAGTTACCCTGAAGATCTTGATGTCGCCATTGTGGCTACCGGCGGCCTGTCTCATCAGGTACACGGTGAGCGTTGTGGTTTCAACAATGAAGCCTGGGACGAGAAGTTTCTGACCTTGCTGGAACACGATCCTGAAGCACTGACCCACATTACCCATGCCCAATATGCAGAATTCGGCGGGATGGAAGGCGCGGAAGTAATCATGTGGTTAATTATGCGCGGTGCGTTATCTTCCAATGTCACGTGCGTTCATAAAACCACTCACTGCCCGTCGATGACCAATATGGCCACCATCATTTTCGAAAACCAGAGCCAGACCGGTGAGGCAGCCAATGAAGCGCACCGTGCTCACGTGGACCACCAGTTGAAAGGTGTTGACCAGATTGCCGGTACGCACCCGTTCACGCTGGAAGTATCCCACCGGGCTTACCGGATTAATGACTTCCTCCATCGCCTGATTGAACCGGCACACCGCCAGCGTTTTGTTGATGAACCACAGGCATTATTTGAAGAATTCGGCTTATCGGAGCAAGAGTGTGAACTGCTTAATCAACGGAACTGGATTGGCCTTATTCACTATGGCGTGATTTTCTTTAGTCTGGAAAAGATGGCGGCAGTACTGGGTATGACCAATCTGGATGTGTATGCGCAGATGAGCGGCAAAACTCTGGAGGCGTTTTTGGAGACCCGCAAAGTAGCAATGACCTATTCGGTATCAGGCAAAAACAAATAAAGTCGCAGTGTTTTCGTTTTTTCCGTTTTGTTTTTTCTTTTTCCTGTTTTCGTTCAAAAGGAAAGCCTATGTTTCATCGTTACAAAACCTCACTGGTCGTCGCTTGTATTACTGTTTTCAGTATCTTTCTCAGTGCCTGTGGTCAGCAAGCGGCGGACAGTAAGTCAGAAGCCAAAAGCGAATTACCCGCAGGGGATTCCAACGCATCACTGAATGTTGTTACTCCGGTGGCAAGCTGCGAAAGCCTGCTGGAGTTTGACTTAACCGGAATCGGTGGTGCAGGCAGTAAAATCACCTCAGCGGCCGAGCAAACCACCAACGGCAAAACAACCTGCGTGGTTGAAGGCACCATGGCGCCTGCAGTGGGTTTCAATGTGAAGCTGCCAAAAGCTGCCTGGACGCAGCGCTTTATGCAGCTGGGCTGCGGTGGTTTGTGCGGGATGATAAACATGAATATTGGCGCTGCCGACGGATGTACGGCGGTGGAATCTGATGAATTTGTACTTGCCAGCACCGACATGGGGCACTCGGGCATGGGTGGCGAATTCGGCCAGGACCCGCAGAAGCGTATCGATTTTGCCTATCGCGGTGTACACATTACCGCGTTGGCGTCGAAAGCTCTGATAGAAGAATACTACGGGCAGCCCGCAAAGTACGCCTACTTCAACGGCTGCTCAGACGGTGGTCGCGAAGCGCTGGTTGAAGCACAGCGTTATCCCGGTGACTTTGACGGCATCATCGCCGGTGCGCCGGCAATGAACTTTTCTGTGCAGAACAGCTTCTTCCACGGCTGGCAGGCACGCTCGAATACCGGCGCCGACGGAAACGCCATCTTACACGCGGCAGACATGCCGGTACTGTATAACGCAGCAGTAGCGGCTTGTGACGAACTGGACGGCCTCAAAGACGGTATTATTGCACAGCCTTTCCAGTGTGACTTTGATCCGCAGGTTACTCTGTGCAAAGAAGGTGACAGCGAAAACTGCCTGACGCAGGAAAAAATAGATGCCGCGAAAAAGCTGTATGAAGGCCCTAAAGACTCTTCCACCGGTAAAGCTCTGACGTTGGGTGGCCCGCAACCCGGCTCTGAACTCTCCTGGGTCGGTGTCTATGTGCCACGGGCAGGCAGTGAGCAAATCTTCAGTACCATGATTGCTGACGGTGCGATTAATAACCTGATTTATCAGCAAAATCCGTCCTCAGATTACACCCTCGAAGATTTTCAGTTCACCGAAGGCAACTTCAATAACATACGGCCACTGAACGGTTTGTACAGCGGCACAAACCCTGACATCAATGCCTTCCGTGAGCGCGGCGGTAAGCTGATCATATGGCATGGACTGCAGGACCCGCATATTTCTCCGGTAAATACGGTGACCTATTACGAAGCAGCGAAAAAAGTATCATCCGGCGGCAAGGACGTCAGCGATTTCATGCAACTCTATCTGTTCCCGGGCATGTATCACTGCGATGGCGGTCCCGGCCCGCACGATTTTGATTTACTCACCCCGATGATGGCGTGGGTAGAACAAGGCATAAAGCCTGAAGTGATTATTGCCAGTCATGACGGCACGGCAGGTAAGCAACGTCGCCGTCCTGATGATGGTAACCTCCGTAAAGGTAAACCGGCTGACCAGCCGGGCACGATGGGCTCACCGGACGGTCGTAAAGCAGAAGTTGTCGACGTCGCTTATGTGAAACGCACGCTTCCGGTCTTCCCATACCCATCCGTTGCCCGTTATAACGGTCAGGGCGACTGGCACATCGCAGAGAACTACACGCAGACAGAAGGTCCGGTAATGCCCGCTTACACTTGGGCTGGTGAGGCGTTCTTTAACGCTGGTAGTCAGTTGGACTGCACCGCTGCAGACGGCGCGCTGCATTGTGAAAAAATAAACTAATAAACTTAAAAAGCCCCTGCTTATTGCAGGGGCCCGGCCTGTTAATGCGTTAATGGTCAGAACTTATAGTCGAAAGACACACCAATCAATCGCGTGGTAATACCTGCAACCGGCAACGCTCTTACGCCACCATCTGCCGTACCCGCGTAGTCGCCGGCAAGGTAGGCGGCTGGTGCAGCTTCATCTGTCAGATTGCGGGCGAACAACGAAGCGCGCCACTGTCCGTCTATGTCGCGCACACCTAAACTTGCGCCGATATTCCAGTAGCCGTCATAAGCGAATAGCGGATCGGAAGAAGCACGGAGTATGACTTTGCTTTTGTAGGTCGCATTAGCATTCACGAAGGCTTCCATGTTTTCACCAAGCGCTTTGAAATACTCACCGGACACCGTGAACTTGTGCTTAGGCGCAAAGATTAACTGCTCACCGGTAAGGTCTGTACCGTCATCCCCAAGGTAGCCCTCCGGGTACTCCGCTTCGGCATAAATGTAGCCGGCGTTCAGTGAGATGCTGTCGGTAAGCTGACCGAACATATCAATCTCAAACCCTTTTGATTCCACTTCTTCAACATTGGTGGATACCGCCGTCAACTCAGCATCAACATAAATGGTTCGCTGAGACTGGAAGTTATCGATTTTGGTAAAGAACAGATTGGTATCAATGGCAATGTCGCCATCAAGCAGGGTCATTTTGTTACCAATCTCAAAAGAGGTGGCAATTTCCGGTTTCAAAATATTTGGCGCGACACCGGGGTTAGCACTGATTTCCACCAGTGAACCTTTAAAGCCTCGTGAAATGGAAGAATAAATCATGTTGTCGTCGCTGATCCGCCAGCGCACACCAGCGCGGCCGGATACTTCGTTGTCCGTTGTGTCACCGCTGTTATTAAATTCTCCGTCCAGCCCGCTGCGAAATTCACTCTTCTGACGGGTATAACGCAGACCACCGAATAACGTCACATCGGTATTCACATCGTATGTCACGTCAGCAAAAATGGCCTGTGAGGACACATCGATATCTTCCATGACGGCAGCAGCGCCTACCGGACACCAGTATCCGTTAGCAGCAAACGCGGCTTGTAAAAACGGTACCGGAGGTACAGCATCGATAGAGGTTGCGCACACGCTGAAGCCGGTTAGATTCAGCGGGTTACCGTATTCAGGATCCTTCAGTGCGCCGGTATCGTAAGCATAACGGGAGAAGAACACACCGGCGATGTATTGAAAATCACTGTCGGTATCAGAACTTAACCGCAGCTCCTGAGAAATCTGCTCACCGGTGGATTCCAGATTTTCACGCACTGCGGTAGGCGCGCCCACGCGGCTGGTGTAATTACGGTGTATTGTTTCAATTTTCTTTTCTTTGTAAGCCGTTACAGAGGTCAACGTATGATCAGGAATATGCCAGTTTACGATAGCTGACAGACTCATGGTTTCCCGTTTTTCCTGTGACATTTTCTCTGCACAGTACTCCCGCGCGTCAGGTTGAATGTCAGTTAAACCACACGCGGTGTAGTTCCCAATGGACGGAGCAAAGGTGGGGGCAATGGCCGGTGCAAAGAAATTCACACCATCAAAATCCTGCAGATTGTATTCGCCGATAAGATCCACCATCAAATCTTCCCGCGCTTCATTGCGGTAACGGATACGGTAGCTCTGTTCTTCTGTCACGTTGTCCTGGTCAAGCACGATATTACGCTGCAGCCCTTTTTCTTTGGTTACCCGGCCGGAAAAGCGTAGTGCAGAATAGTCTGTTACCGGCACATTCAGCGCACCGCGGATAATCGTACGGTCCACATCATCCCAGGCGTAGTCAGCACCAATTTCACCGGACACTTCCGTGTAATCCGGTGCTTTTGTCGTGACCTGAATCACACCGGCAGAAGCGGTCTGACCGAACAGAGTACCCTGCGGACCTCTTAATACTTCGACTTGCGCCAGGTCGAATAACTGAGGTGAAACCACGTTACCCTGGGGTACCTGATCAACCACGATAGCTACCGAAGCTGCAGCCGTTTCGTTAAATACGTTTGTACCAATGCCCCGCATACGGCCACCGCCGTTAGACTCGCCACCGAAAGACTGACTCACTTCCAGAGCAGGTGTAGTGCGCTGCAAATCAGTGATGCTGTAAATCTGATCCCGTTCCAGTTGTTCAGCCGTGGTAACGGTCATCGCGACCGGAACATCCTGCAGTGACTCAGAGCGCTTCTGCGCTGTCACCATGATTTTTTCAATAGCGTGTTGTTTCTCTTCCTGCTGTTCCTCCTGCGCAAAAGCTTCAGGGGTAGCAGATGACAATGCCATCGCGGTCATACAGGCAAGTTTGGTGAGAGTGAATGTGCTGTTTTCCATGTGTTTCTCTTCGTCTTTTAATTTAAACGAAAAATTAACAGCAATTTCACATTACGAAAAATAGATTATTTAGTGAGCAGCATAGATTTATCCTATACATCTTCAATTGTTTCTGATTGGCGAACAAACTGTTTCACTCTGGCCAATTGTTACACATGGTTAACGGTTTTAACATTTTAGACAAGTCTGGAGATCGCAGTTCCCGCTGCACTGACAGACAAAAACAAAAATACATAAAACCATGAGCAGGTGTAACCATGAATCCTACCCAAACGAAGAAAGCGCGCTCTCCGGGGGCGGCATTATTTTCCCGCAAAGGTCTGGCTGTGGCCGTGACCATTGCTTTACAAAGCGGACTGACAAGTCCCGGTGCGTCGGCACAAACTGATGACACACAAAGTCAGGGCAAATATAAACTGGAAACCATAGAGGTAACCGCCCGTAAAGTGACTGAGAACTTGCAGGAGGTACCTATTTCAGTGACGTCATTCAACGGCGATGCCCTTGAACGCCGCCAGATTTCCGGTACTGACGACATCGGCAAGATTACCCCTAACCTGCAATTTACTAATAATGCGCCTTTAGCAGGTAACAATAATTCTTCGGTTGTGTTTATTCGTGGCGTAGGACAAATCAGCTCAAGGGCCAATACTGACCCGGGCGTCGGGTTATACATTGACGATGTGTACATGGGGCAATCAGTCGGCGGCACCATGGAAATGCGGGATATCGAAAGTGTACAGGTACTGCGCGGCCCGCAAGGCACGCTGTTTGGTCGCAACACCATTGGTGGCGCGGTTATCATCAATACGCAGCAACCCGGCGATGAATTTGGGGGCAAAGTCAAAGCCGGCATTGGCAGTGACAGCTTAATGGAACTCTCCGGTGCAGTGGATATTCCTTTAACAGATGACTTGTTCAGCCGCTTCACCCTTGGTACGAAAAAGCAGGATGGTTATGTTACCCGCGCCTACGATGGTCTGGATTTAGGTGACACTAATAACACCACTGCAACGGCTAAATTCTTATACGAACCCGCCGGTAACTTTACCGCCAAGCTAAATTTTGACTACACCGAAGCGGATGAAAACGGTTCTCCGCTGGTATTTGCCGGTTATAACAACAACAACGACGTGAATGAAACCGGCACGGCGGCCAATGCAGGCTGGTTTGCAGCAAACCAGAGTGTAGCGGCAGGTTGCAGTGACGCCTGGGTTGCACTGCCCGGTCCTCCCGGACGTCCGGTCACGACAGCGGAAGGTTCGGCGCTAGACGTTTCAGGTCTGGTGACAGTTGGCGGCGGCCCCCGTGGTTATGTGGGTGAGAATACCGATTCGGCCTGTGCGAACAATCAGTGGAACAGCGGCCCGTTTACCAGCAATGGCACTGCAGAAGTTGGCAGTGAGCTGAAAAACTGGGGCACATCTCTGCACCTTGAATATGCCATCAACAGTGACTTGCAGCTTAAATCTGTTACGGCATACCGCGACTTAGCCTGGACCGGTAAACGGGATGCTGACAACACACCATTTACTATCCTGCACACCGATTTCGACTCCTCAGGCGACCAGTTCAGCCAGGAACTGCAACTGACTTACACCGGTGATGATCTGTCGGCCATTGCCGGGGCATTTTACTACACTGAAAAAGTGACGGACACTCTGACAGTGCAGGTAGGCGACCGGGGTGACGGCTTTACCTGCGGAGAAAGCACAAACCGTTGCCACCTCGACAGCGACAACAATATCACCGATAACGAAGCCATGGCTTATTTCGCTCAGGCCACTTACGACTTCACCGACAAGCTGGCCGGTACGTTCGGTATTCGTTATACCTCAGAAACCAAAGGCTCGATTCCTGATCAGTTCGATTACGCCGACCCGGACACCAAATACCTGGAAAAGAAGCTGTATGAACATGACTTCTCGGCCACCACGGTGGCGGCGAACTTAAGCTATACGGTATCCAAAGACACCATGGTGTACACCAGCTATTCCGAAGGCTTTAAAGGCGGCGGTTGGAATTCAACCTTTAACTTCGCCCTTGAGCAGTCCGACCTGGACGCCGGACACCTGTTCGATCAGGAAGAAGTGAAAACCTATGAACTGGGCTTTAAGTCTGACATTACCAGCGAATTCCGCTTAAACGGTGCGGTTTTCAGCTCTGACTATTCCAACCTGCAATTCAGTTACCGGGTGTTCATTGCGCCGTGGTTGTTCAATGCAGGAAAGGCTTCCATTGATGGTGCCGAACTGGAGTTCACCTGGATCCCTCACGATAACTGGATTATCGAAGGCGGTTTGGGCTACCTCGATACGTCTATTGATGAAGCGGTTCAAATAGAAGTGCCCGGCCGTCCGGTAAGCGCAGGGCCCGCAGAAGGCAATCAGTTACCTTTTGCGCCTGAATTACAAGGGAATATCGGTATTGGTTACTACGGCGAAATTGACGGCTACGGTATTCAGCCCCGCATTGATATTTCCTACAGCGACCCGGTATATTTTGATGCGGCAAACACTGAAGCCATTGCGCAAAACGATGCCTATACGCTGGTTGATATTTCGGTCGTCATCGAGTCGCCGGATATGGACTGGAAAGTAGCATTGGGCATTAACAACGCCACCGATGAGATTTACCGCGTATCTGGTAACTCGTCTTTAGGTTCAGGCAGTGGCTATGCAGAAGCTGCCTACGCCAGACCAAGAATGGTATTCGCTAATGTGAGTTACGAGTTCTGATAAGCGATGAGTTATCCGCAATGATGAAGGTGCGCTGATACAAAGCGCACCTTTTTTTATCGCTGAATAGTGATTAAAGCGGCTGCGCCATCGCAATAGCAGAATCACGCATGATGCCGGCGTGTTCCATTTTGTCACCGCCCTCAATTTCGATTTCAGCAAGGCGACCTGAGTTTTCGACCACAAGGCGACAACGCTCCCACCGGCGGGTCTGGAATGCGCTTAATGCCTGAGACAATGTCGCTTTGTCATCCAGTTCTTCTGCCAAAACAATGGCATCTTCAAGTCCGATACAGGCACCGGATGCCAGGTGCGGCGTAGTCGCATGCACGGTATCACCGATTAACACTACACGGTTTGAATACCAGGGCGCACGCATCAGCATACTTTCCAGCGGACGATAGTGAATCATCGACTTCTCGTGCAGCATGCCTTTCATTTGCTGTACAACCGGGGCCGGGAAAGACTCCAGCAACGCAATAAAGCGCTCTTTGAAAGTAGCCGGTTCAATAAACTCGTTGTCCGCCCGGTTTTCGGTAATGAACATGTACATTTCGTCTTTCGACATGGGGTTCACACCCACTTTCACGCTCTTACCCATCCACATGTGAATGTTTTCAATTTCAGGAATACGGGGCAAAATTGCACGCCATACGCCCTGCCCGATGTAAGATGGCTTGGGTGCATCAGGGAACAATGTAGTTCTGACCGATGACATCAGGCCGTCTGAACCGACCACCAGGTCGTATTCACCACTGGTTCCGTCGGTAAAGGTCACTTCTACGCTGTCGCCTTTATCGTTGATGTTCTCAAAGGTAATACCTAAGCGCACATTCACATCGTATTCGCGGGTTTTGGCTGCCAAAATTTTTGCCAGTACCGGACGCATAATAGCACCTTCACAGGGTGCTTCATTGCCCACCACCGGCGGCGCCGGAATATGCGCCAGATGGGTACCGTCGGGCGCATGCACATCCAAACCGGCATGGGTAGCACCCTGCGCTTTAAATTCATCCAGTACACCGATTTGACGCAGTGCTCTTATGGTGGCGCCGCCAATACTGATCCCGGCACCGTCGGTACGCCAATTCTTATCAATCTCAACGAGATCAACCTGTATACCGCGCTTACTCATTTCAATAGCGGCAGACATACCTGAGAAGCCACCACCAATAATCAATACTTTATTTACGCATGCGCTCATTGTTCTTTTCCTCGTGATTCACAGAGTAAAACGACATCCTGTTCAGCGGTTACCGTGATGTTCAGGGGCGTTAAAAAATCGCCTCTGCACGGTCCTTTCACACACTCTCCGGTGTCGGGTGTAAATAACGCGCCATGCGCCGCACAAACGATGTAGTCACCACCGGCATCCAGATAAACATCTTTTTTCCAGGGTAAGGCGGTATCGCCATAGTGCGGACAAATATCGCTGTAGCCATACAGCTTGCTGCCACGGCGCACAATAAAAACGGTGTCCTGACCCTGAGCATCAGGCAAAAAACCCCGGGAACTATTGTCGGGTAAATCATCCAACTTACAGAGCAGAACACCTTGGTTCATGACAATCAGCCTTTCGGTGGCGGCGGGCCCATTGGTGCCCACTTTTCGCGGTACTGCAGCAGGAACACCTGCGAGTTATCCGCACCCGGCAAGGCTTCGCGGGCATCCCAGTTGTCGTCATGGAGATCCATGTCGGCATCGAATTCCATGTTGCAGCCAAACGGGCTCTTGAAGTACCAGAACCAGTTAGAACCGAAGATGTGACGGCCCGGCCCCCAGAAGCTCTGGTAACCTTTTTCCACCATACGGTTACCGGCCTGCACCACCGCAGTCGGGCCAGACATGTGGAAGGTAAAGTGCTCAATACCTTTCATGTGTGGCGGCGTGTTCAGGAAGAACAGCGTATGGTGATCGGTAGTGCCTGCAGGACGCATGAAAGGACCTACATGACTGAAGCGGTCGGTGGTGATAAAGCCCAGACGTTCGGCGTAAAACGCTTCCGCTTTTTTATAATCCGGCACGAAGTACACCACGTGAGACAGAGTGCGCGGCTCCGGCGTAAAGTCTTTCGATACACCAATTTCATTTGCCGGACGCTGTGCAGGTGCACCGGGTGCATTAATTTTCTCTGCCGGCATATCCAACGGTTTGCGCATAGTGACCTGAAATCCCAGCACAAAACCCATGTCATCCGCAGCTTCAATACTGCCGTCATCCAGACGTTTTACTTCACGGTCTTTGGACAGCTCGTCGTAAATGGCATCCACGGTTGCGGTGTCCACCACACCGTAAATGGTTTTGCGGATACTTGAACCCGTTTCCAGCGGCGCAGGCAAACTGCTGTCGTCTTTGCTGTAAATCTCAATACCCGTGCCATCAAGGGCAACGAAGCGGTGTTCAGATGCCTGCGTTAAACCGTAATCCAGCGCAAACTGTTTACAGGCTTCCACATCATCAACACCAAAAATCAATAAATCCGGTCCGATAATATTCATGATTTTATCCTTCAATCGATGTGCGGGCGTTGAACGTTTCCGCTACCCAGTCAGCAATGTAGTGACCGGCGTTAATGCTGTTGTCGAAGCTGGAGTGCTGCACACCGCCTTCACGTTCGGTGAACACTTTCAGTTCACGTTTAGGACTGTTTACCAGTTGCTCGTAGGTGCGCTCTGCCCACTTAAGCGGGATTTGTGAGTCTTTCGAACCGTGGGTGACCAGGAAAGGCACTTTGATTTTTTCTACTTCACCGTCCAGACACACGTTTTCAGCAATGGTCATGAACTCGTCGATGTCTTTTGCGCCCCATACCCAGCACACGTGATTCCAGTAGTGCGGCACAGGGAAGTCGCCTTCTTTCTCCAGGCGGCGCTTCTGAACGTCACGCCAGTCATGGTTTGCACCCCAGCACACACCCAGTGCCAGGCGCGGCTCGTTGGCCACCGCGCGCGGGCAGTAATAGCCCCCTAACGACACCCCTTCCATACCAATGCGGCTGTTATCTACTTCAGGATGCTGCTCGAGCCAGTCAACCACCGGTGAAGCCCAGTGCTCGCTGTCGAAACGGGCGTTAATGTTCTGCAGGCGTAATGCTTCGCCGGTACCCGGCTGATCCAGTACCAGAGACGACACGCCGCGGTCAGCCAGCCATTGTGGTAAGCCAACGAGGTACTTCATTTCTTTGGTGGAATCCAGGCCGTTTACCTGAATTAACAGCGGTGCCGGGCCGTCTACGTTTTTCGCTTTCACGTAAAGACCGGACAGATGCTTGCCTTCATAAGGAATTTCAACGCGCTTACAGTTCGCACCTTTCAGCGCCATACCACGTTCGAATAATTCCAGTTCGCGCTTGTAAAGCTCAAGGCGGCCCGGGGCATTGTGGGCCTGCAAACGCTCACAGGTGATAAGGTACGAAGAAGCACGCATGTATTTCTCACCGGCGGAAATCATACGGCCAGCCTGCTCGTCTTCTTCGGCCAGCACACAGAGCTTGTCTGCCATGTTTGCCCAGGTATTGCGGAACGCTTCGGTACCCTCTTTGTCTTTTTTCTTTGCGGCTTCCTGCAGCGGTGCACACATCTCTTCGATTTCACCGATACGGGCGCCCATTTCAATGGCGAGGTCGACTGACAGGTTCCACACATAGTTGGTGGGGAAATACTTAAACATGATAACTCCTCTTAAGAATTCGTCTTTTTAGGCACGAACGCAACGGCACGAACAAAGCCCGCCGATGCCTTTTTAATTTTGTAAGGGAAACAGGAAATCCAGAATCCGGACGCCGGAAGTGACTCAAGGTTTGAAAGCTTTTCCATTTGTCCGTAACCGATATCACGGCCGGCTTTATGGCCTTCCCAGATAATTGACGCATCGCCGGATTCAGCGAAGCGTTCGCGGGTATATTTGAAAGGTGCATCCCAGCTCCAGGCATCGGTGCCCACTACCCGCACGCCTTTTTCAAGGAGGTACATGGTGGCTTCGCGGCCCAGACCCACACCGGCTTCCAGATAACCCGGCTCGCCGAAAATGGCACCGGCGCGGGTATTCACCACCACGATATCCAGCGGTTGCAGTTCGTAGTTGATACGCTTCAGCTCAGCTTCGATGTCTTCTGCGGTCACCACGTAGCCGTCTTCCATGTTGCGGAAATCCAGCTTCACACCCGGGCGCATGCACCAGTCGAGAGGCAATTCATCAATACCAAAAGCGGGCTTGCCGCCGTCGGTGGTCGATGCGTAATGCCATGGTGCGTCCATGTGCGTGCCACTGTGAGTGGTGATTTGCAGGCGTTCGGCTGCCCAGGACTCGTTGCCCGGAAGTTGGTCCAGTGTGAGGCCCGGAAACATAGCCTCCATTTCCGGCCAGCCTTCCTGGTGATCCATATAATCAATCTTCGGCAGCAGCGGCGGCGGATCGGTGTGAGGGTTGTTGTCCAGCGTGACGGACAAATCTACGATGTCAAAATCATTGGGGCTGAACATATTAGCCTCCTTTTACTGTTTGATTGATTTCGCCGAACAGCGGCTGGCCCTGCTTGTCGCGGCACACCATGTGTACCGTTTCACCCTCGCTTAAGAACGGGGTTTGCGGCTTGCCGTGCCTTATCAGTTCTTTAGCGCGCAGCTCGGCAATACAAGCCTGACCGGCTTCCGGGTTTGCATTGGAAACCGTGCCGGAGCCAAATACCGTACCGGCTTTGATAGGACGGGTTGTGGCGGCGTGGGCAATGAGCTCGTGAAAGCCAAAATGCATTTCACTGCCCGAAGGACTGCCAAACCATTCGTCGTTGCGGTTGATATTGAGGGTTAAATGAATTCTGCCGTCTGCCCAGCTGTCGCCAAGCTCATCCGGCGTTACCGCGAACGGCGCAAAAGCGGTTTCACCTTTGGCCTGCACAAAACCAAATCCGGTTTTCATTTCACGGGGCGCGAGACCGCGATAGCTGATGTCATTAAGCTGCACCACCAGTTTGATGGCCTGCATAGCCTCGTCGGGTGTAGCACCCACAGGCACATCCGTGGTCAGAACACCGAACTCGCCTTCGAAATCTACGCCGTGGGCCGGGTTATACAGCGCAATGGTGTCGTTACATCCGGTGAAAGCATCGCCGGCACCCTGATAGATCAGCGGATATTTGTCGGCGTCTTCAATGGGGTCGAGATTAAATGCTTTTTGCATCAAATGGCCGTGGTTCATAAACAATGAACCATCCAGCCACTGATACGTGCGGGGTAAAGGCGCTAAGAAACAGGCACCTGCAACCGGCTCGGCCTGTTCACAGGTGCCGTTATTCAATGTGTTGCTGATGTCCTGAAGTACCGGAAGCACACTCTGCCAGTCAGCCAGACACGCGGCCATGGTGCCGGCAGAACCGTGTACACGACACATTTGCGAAGTATCTTTTGAGATAACAACCAGTTGGCCATCCGGACTACCGTTATCGATTGAGGCTAGTTTCATCGCCGCTCCACAAACCGAACAAAAATTCGATTTTTTATTGTTAAAAATATTTAAATTAATGGAGAAACAATGTTAAATGGGCGCTGACCAAACAAAAAATTGAATGTATAGATGGTTTGCATCAATTTCATAGATACCTAAACAGGCAACGAGGGCGTTATGCGGTTTGAACAGCTGGATCTGAATTTATTGGTAGCATTAGACATACTGCTGGAAGAACAAAATATCACCAGAACAGCCGACAAGCTGCACCTGTCACAGTCGGCCACCAGCAGTATTTTATCGCGGTTGCGGCATTATTTTGATGATGATTTGCTGGTGCAGATAGGTCGTAAAATGCAGCCCACACCTTACGCCCTTGAACTGCAGGAACCGGTAAGAGAAATGCTGAATATTGTGCGCGGCTCGATTACCAATAAACGTAAACTGGAGCCCGCCACCAGCCAGCGACATTTCCGCATTGTTGCGTCAGATTATATTATTCAGGTATTCCTTGCCGGTGTACTGGCGAAAGTGCAAAAGCTGGCGCCAGGCATGACCTTCGAATTTCTTTCACCTTTCACTGTTGAAGTGGAAACCATGGTAAAAAGCGGCATTGATATAGTGATTGCGCCGGAAAGTGAAACCGTCGACGGTTATCCCCACGCCTTTTTCTCCACCGACGAACTGGCCTGCATTGCCTGTAAAGACAACCCGGATACGCAAGGTGGCCTGACGCCGGAAATCTTCTCATCGCTGGGGCACGCTTCCGTGGGTTTTGGCCGGGTGAGTTTATTGAGTATTGAGCAGTGGCTGATTAACGAGCGCAATATTGAACGTAAAGTCGAGGTGATCACCAACGACTTCACCTCACTTTGCACGACGGTGGTCAGCACCGGCAGACTGGCCATTATCCCCCGCCGTTTCGCTGAACTCATGGCCACCTTCATGCCCATCGACATTTTATCCATGCCCTTTGATTTTCCCGATCTGCGGGAAGCCATGATGTGGCATCCAACCGTAGACAGCGATCCTATTCACCGCTGGCTGCGCACACTGATTTTAGAAGAAGCGGCGATGGTGAGTAGTTGATGTCGTGAGGTGATTTATCACCTCACATTTCTCATCCCACTTTCAGCAGTACCACACCAGATATGATCAAAAAGACGCCGATGTAGCGCAGCAGTGATGTAGGGTCGCCAAAAGCAAAAACGCCCACCAGAAATGTACCGGCAGCGCCTATGCCGGTCCATACGGCATACGCGGTGCCCAGAGGAATATCTCTTTGTGCCAGATAGAGTAAAAAGCCGCTGACACCCATAAATGCAATCGCCATGGCGATGCCACCCCATTTGTACTGACCGCTTTGAGATAACTTCAGGCCGAGAGGCCAGCCAATTTCGGTTAACCCTGCCAGCACCAGATAAACCCAACTCATCGTTTTCCTCATTAAATGATGAACTATTGGGCGGCATACTATCTTTATTTATAATGAACACCAGTTAGCAACCATCACTTTTACTGATATGTTAAATCTTGAATATGTCCGCATGTTCGTTATCGCCGCAGAACAAGGCTCGTTTTCTGCCTGTGCCCGCAAGACAGGGAAAGTGCAGTCGGCGGTGAGTCAGGCAATCAATAATCTTGAAATTGACTTAGGCGTGACATTGTTCGACCGCACATCCAGACAACCTGTCCTCACAGAAGCAGGAACACGCCTGTTGAAAATGGCCCAGGGTCTGTTAGTGCAAGCCGATGAGCTGTCGAAAACAGCTGCGGCAATTAGCCAGTCTCAGGAAACGCGGCTGAGTATCGCCATCGACGACGGTATGCTGACACCTGCCATTTATGCGCTCATTGCCAGACTCGAAAGCCGCTTTTCCACACTGGAATTAGACTTCGCTACCCTTCCTTCTCACGATATCGCTCTCGCGGTTGAAAGCGGTAAAATTGACCTGGGTCTCATGTTTTCGGAAATTGAATCCATGAAAACCACAGACTTCTTCTTCGTTGCCAATGTACCTTTTGTCGCGGTGTGCCACCCGTCACACCCCCTCGCAGAGGCCAGCAAGATTTCTTCTACAGCACTGTTGCAGCACAAACAGATAGCCGTTCGCGGCAGCGCAAAACGTGAATCTCAATTCTTAATCAGCATGGCATCTAACGTGTGGTGGTGTTCAGGCTACCAGCACGCGCTGTCATTACTTCTGCAGGGAATTGGCTGGGCATACCTGCCAGCATTTATGGCTAAGGATGCGCTAACAACCGGCAAACTCAAACCAATGGACATGGTTTTTGATCATAAAACCTGGAGCGTACCGGTAGATATCATCACGCCACGGGGCCGCCAGCACGGACCCGTAGTGCAATGGTTTAGCAATGAGTTAAAGAAGACGCTGGCAACTGAGTTTTGATTTCGCTGCAGGAACTGAAAACTTCAGTTGCGGAATAAATCACCAACATTGATTTACAAAATCATAACCCGATTAACAAATTTATAAACAGATAATTTCAACCCTTTAAATAGAATTCAAATTCCATTTAACAATCAGGCAGACAAAAATGCTTTCAATGACTGATTTAGAAATAGAATGAGGATTCAATGAAGGGCAAACGGATATTACTAGCAACAGCGGTTTCAGCTGCATGCCACCAGACAGCATGGAGTCAGGAGCCCGCGACAGTTGAAGAAGATGTAGAGATCATCGAAGTTACCGCACAGAACCGGGTACAGTCGATTGCAGATGTACCTATCTCTATGAATGTACTCAGCGGTGAATGGTTAAAAGACAACGCTATCAGCGATCTGCACGGCATTTCAAAGCTGTCTCCTGATTTTTCCATTACTCAGGACACCATTTCCACCAAGGTATCACTACGCGGTATCACCACAGAAAGTGCCGACGAGACTCAGGATCAGTCACTGGCGGTGAGCATCGACGGCGAATATCTGAACCGTCCAAGGGTGCTTAATGCAGCCCTGTTCGACATCTCCCGAATCGAAGTTTTGCGTGGTCCGCAGGGCACACTATTTGGCAGAAATGCCACCGGCGGCGCACTCAGTATTGTATCGAACAAGCCTGTTTTCGGTGAATGGTCAGGCTCTGCCTCTGCTGATTTCGGCTCGTTTAACGCCAGAGAGCTGAATGCAGTGTTAAATGCGCCGTTAGGCGACAACGCCGCCGTCAGATTTGCCGGCTTCAGCTCAGACAGAGACGGTTATATTTCTCACCCGGATGTGTCGTTTAAGTCTGGCGATAAAGATGTAAAGGCTGCGCGACTATCTTTTGCGGCAGAACCCACGGAGCGGTTGTCGTTGTACCTGGCACTGGAAACCTCGCAACAGGAAAATAATCCGGTATCAGCAGCGTCGTTCAATGATGCGACCGAAGGCCAGTCCGATCTTAACGGGCAATGTAATGAAGCCGCCGGCTGGATTGAAGTTACACAAATTGAAGGTAACGTGCTGTGTTCTCCGCAATTTACCAATAATAAAGATGCTATCGATCCCCGAAACTACCCGGCTGCGACAACCGCAGAAATGGGATCCTATCAGCTTCAGGGTGACGCTGTTCGCGGGCAACTGGACTATGCCGCTGACGCATTCACCGTTTCATATCGCGGGGCTTTCCGCCAGAGCGAACTCCGTGCAGCTGAGACGCTTTTCCCCAGCTATCTGTTCTATCGTAACCACGACATAGACACCATGAGTAACGAACTCAGACTGAGTGGCGGCGAAGGCGATTTCTTCTGGCAGGGCGGCATTTTCCAGTTCAGAGAAGAAATGAATATCTACTCCGGTTTGCTTTCCTATATCGGAGCCTATCCCTTTGGTCCTCAGGGCTACTGGGCAAATACATTTTATCGTCCTGACTACACCTCTGAATCGGTAGCCGCATTCGGACAAGTGGAATATCCACTGGCTGATAATTACACCGTGATTGCCGGATTCCGCTATACCAAAGATGAGAAGACCGGCACGAATACTATTTTGCCCGGCGCCCTCACCTTTGACGAGAATCCCACACTACGTCCAAAGGAAACCGAAGGGGCCACCACTGAATTATTGTCAGCAAAGAACAATGAATTCACCTGGAACCTGGGTCTGAACACGGATATTTCAGACAACACCATGCTCTACGGAAAAGTGAGTAAAGGTTATAAAGCCGGTGGCTTCGACAGTACAGGTTTGGAGTATGCGCCTGAGATCCTTTATGCCTGGGAAATAGGCACCAAGTCCCGTATTTCCACAGTGTCTTTCGATGCTTCCGCTTTCTATTACGACTATAAAGATCTTCAGGTTTCTCTACTACTGGACACAGAAAAAGGTGCGCAAACCTTTAATGCCGGTAAAGCCACAATCTGGGGTGCAGAAGCATCACTGACGACAGAAATCATGGATGCAGGAGTGCTGACCCTGACGGCGAATTACCTGAATGCAGAGTTCGATGATTTCGCTTCTGCTATCAGTGTGCAATGTCTTGGCGGCTGCTCAACCACCACAGTAACAGTGATTGACGGAGAAACAGTCAACCTTGCCGGGAACGAGCCATCAAATTCGCCGGACTGGATTTTCACCGGGTCTTACACCCATTTCTGGGAATTAAGTAACGGCTCACTGGTGGGCAACATATTCATCCGCTGGAAAGACGACTACTACCTGCTGCCTTCAAACCACGAAGACGCCCGCCAGGAAAGCTATTTCCAGACCGATATCAGCCTTAAATACGTTTCCCCTTCAGAGCAGTGGGAAGTTCAGGGCTATGTAAGAAACCTCGAGGACAACTACGTACTCAGCAGCTATGTATTCAATGTTGCTGGTCCTGACGACGTGCAGCAGTGGAGCTGGCAACTGCCCCGCACTGCAGGTGTGAAAGTCACTTATAAATTCTACTAAAACAAGGACAGAAACCATGAAAATTAGAAAGCTACTATGCGCAGTAAGTTTATTGCTGCCACTGATGCATTCTGCATTGGCAGCAGAAGCCGAAAGCACTGTTATACCGGTACCGGATTACCGTCCGCCTGAAACCGTTCAGAAAATTTCGGTGCCAATAGTCCCCGACGCTGAACGCAGCAAGGTATTGATCGTTGCCGGTGAAAACTCTTATGAGCACGACTGGACCGGTGTTAACGCCAGGCTCCGCACCATGATGCTGGACTCGGGCAAATTGGATGTGCGGGTTATTGAAGACTTCTCCGTTGCCACACTGCCCATGCTGAAAAAGTATGACGTGGTATTTCTGAACTACCTGGGCAAATGGAATTACACCGATGAAAATGAAAATCGCTGGAGCGAAACGGCTCAAAAAGCGCTGTTCGACTATGTAGCGCAGGGTGGCGGCCTGGTGATCTACCACAGTTCATTTAATATCGGCTCGCCCTCCTGGCCTGAGTACGAAAAGCTTGCCGGCGGCACCATGCGCCCGTTTCACGGCAGCCGGCGCTCACCGCCAGATGCCTTCCGCGTACATGTGACCGACCGTGATCACCCTGTCACAAAAGGCATGCGCGAGTATTTCTGGACCTTCATGGATGATATGTACACCAACATGTACTGGCATCCTGATGCCAAAGTGCATGTTCTGGCCACCGCCTACGATGATGCTGCCAACTATCAGCAAAAGTATGCGGGCCCGAAATATCCGCCGCATTTGTACACGGATGAAAAGCTGAACAATATGCAGGGCATGAATGCGGAAAATCCACAAGTGTGGACGGTGGATTACGAAAAAGGCCGAGTATTCTGTATTGCTCTGGGCCATGGCCCTGACACCATTGTCTACGACGGTGTGAAGTCACTCATCCTGCGTGGTACAGAGTGGGCTGCTACGGGTGACGTTACCATTGATGTACTTGAGAAAGCGGCTGCGTTTAAAGAGTAATGTCTGCGTAACTCACTTTTACTGAAGCCCGGTATAATTGCCGGGCTTCAGCGTCCGGCGGCTGGCTACCCAGCTACTGCACGTTTATTTAAAAGGGCACAGTGGTCACAGTGCCCATTGCAATCAGCTTAGAATAAAGCTCACCGCCTCGCCGGTTCTTGCCGATGGCGCAATCCACACTCTGAATTCACCACTTTCCAGTTGTTGCGATAAATCGCGGGCAATAAAAGTCATCTGTTGCGGCTTGATGGTAAAAGAAATTGACCGGCTTTCCCCGGCAGCCAGGGTAATTTTATTAAAGTCGATGAGCTTCTGTACCGGTTGCACAACTGAGGCAAACCGGTCCTGAATATAGCACTGCACAACTTCTGTGGCTGCCCGCTTACCGGTATTCGTCACCGTAACCGATGCCGTGACCGCCTCACCCTTTTTCACTTCACTTTTATCCAGTGTCACACCGCTGTAGGTGATTTCCGAATACGTCAGACCATGTCCGAAGGGGTACAGCGCATCATCGGGAATACCAATAAAATGAGACTGGAACATATGGGTTGTACCCGGTGCCGGCGGACGACCGGAGCTTTCCCTTGCATAATAATACGGCTGTTGCCCGCTGGCGATGGGGAAAGTTACCGGCAGACGACCTGAAGGCGACTGATCGCCAAACACCACATCAGCTATAGCATGGCCGCTTTCTGTGCCCAGGAACCAGGTGACCAGAATGGCTGATGCCTCTCGCACCGCCCCTTCCAGCGCCATGGCACGACCATTTCGCAGTAATACCACCAGCGGTTTGCCGGTAGCGGCCAGTGCTTCAGCTAACGCCTGTTGTGCTGCCGGCAGAGTGATTTCTGCCCGCGATGACGCCTCACCAGACATGTTAGTGGCCTCACCAATTGCCAGCACCACCACGTCACACTGTTTAGCAGCCTCTACAGCTCGCTTTATGCCACCTTCAATGGCGGTGTCGATACCGCACCCGTCTTCAGTAAGGAGTTGCGCAGCAGGTATTTTCTCTGCAAATCCGGCTTCAAGGGACACAGACGCTTTTTGCGGTGCAAAAGGCGACCAGGAGCCGTCGATGTTTTTAAGATCCTTCGCGAAGGGGCCAATTAACGCTACTTTTTGTTTTTTACTCAGCGGCAGCACACTGCCGGTGTTTTTCAGTAGCACAACCGACTTGGTTGCAGCTTCCCGGGCCAGTGCAATATGTTCTGCCGGGGCCTGCTGCGGTGCCGCTATTTCGTCGATGCGGTGGAACGGGTCGTCAAACAATCCGGCCTGCTGTTTTACAAACAAAATGCGGTAAACGGCTTTATCCACAATGGCCTCGTCGAGCTCGCCGCTGCGCACCAACTCAGGGACATATTTCGGGAAGATGCCGCTGACCATACCAATATCACATCCCGCAGACAGCGCCAGCTTTGCCGCTGCTTTTTCATCTTTGGCATAACCATGCTTAATCAGTTCCAGTTCACTCTGAAAGTCGGAAATCACCACGCCGCTGAAGTGCATTTCGTCACGCAGTAAGTCACTTAGAATGGCCTTGTTACCGGTAGCGGGCACGCCGTCGATAGTATTGAATGACGCCATGGTAAAAATGGCACCTGCCTCAAAGGCAGCTTTGAAAGGTGGCAAATACACTTCGTGGAGCACCCGGTCAGACACGGACGTGCCCTGATAATCCAACCCGGATTCCGCCGCTCCGTATGCAAGGAAATGTTTAGGACACGCCAGTAATCCCCGTGAGTCGGCAGGGCCGCTCCCCTGGAATCCTTTGACTCTCGCCGCGGCGAATAAACTGCCTAACAGCACATCTTCACCGGCACCTTCCACCACACGGCCCCAGCGCTGATCACGGGCAATGTCCACCATGGGCGCGTAGGTCACATCAATACCCAGATTGGTGGTTGCTTCAACGGCGCAGGCCCGTGCTGTGCGTTCTGCCAGTTCCGGTTCAAAACTGGCCGCTTCCGCCAGCGGTACCGGGAAAATAGTATGGTGGCCATGAATAATATCGGCACCGAAAATTAACGGAATTTTAAGGCGGGTGTCTTTTACCGCTGCGGTTTGTGCGTAAATAACCGAATCGATGTCTTCCGGCGACGTCATCATGCCCATCATACCGCTTTTGATTTGCGCCTGCTGATTCTTCAGTAAGTCTGCCGCCTGCTCCGGTGAGAAGTTAGGCGTGAACGGATTAATCTTCTGGAAATTCGGCTGCACCATACGGGGAGACAACACACCGTCCATATGCAGTTGTCCGGCTTTTTCTTCCAGTGTCATACGGGCAATGAGGCCGGTCAGGTGTGTGTCCTGTTTGCCTTTTACCTGGCTGGCACAGCCGGAGACGGCGGCGATTACGGCAGTGGCGATAGAACCTTTCAGAAAGGTACGTCTGGTAACGTTATTATTCATGTTTGTCCTGTGAGGTTATTGGCATAGAACTGAAAAAGGCCCGCTGAGTCCGGCCATCCGGTAACTGGCATCCTGTGAGTACACGCCCGATGGAAATCCGCTTTTCACTGTGTTGTTTTTTGCCTGCCAGACAAGCTGGTTGGCCCAGTAGTTAGCCACATCAATGCGAATATGATTCTGACCCTGTTTAAACGCTTCGGGCGCAATCACCTGCCAGGGCGGTGAAAACAGTGTGCCGATGTCGTGGCCGTTAAGTGTGAATCTGGCGATATTCCCCGCGTCACCCACCGCTATGCCAACCGGTGTGGTACAACTTTCTGACACAGTAAATCCGGTCTCGTAGTGACTGGTACCACTGAACCCTTGCAGGGTTGTGTTTTCCAGTTCATTGAGTGGGGTGAGCGCATTCAGATTCACTTCCTCAAGCGGCTCGTTAGCGCTATCGAAGGTTAACGACCAGGCAGTTTGAACTTCGTATTTCTGCAGTGGCGGTTGCTGCGCCGGAACTGCGTTTTTCAGCGGTTTATCGGTAATAAAAATAAATACAGAGCCAAATGCAGGAAGCGACAGCGACACGCTACTATCCGACTGCTTAATCTCATTGACGTTTCCGTTTACTGCATCAAACCGGTAAGCAAACTTACCAGTGCGGGCCGGGGTAAAAAGTTTCTGCACTGGCATATCAGCAGCATTCACAATGAAGTAAATGTCGCCGTCATCCGTGCGACGTTGCCTTACCAGCAAATCATTTTGCGACTCTTTAAATTGCCATTGTGGCAACACACTCACCACATCCATGGCAGATTGAATGTTGTTTGTGGCAATTACGTTGGACCGTTGCCACAGGGCAGTTGCCTGGCTATGAAATGCCGCCTGATCATCAGCAAGGGACGGACTGCCAGCAGGCATTTCGCCCACAATGGTTGCGCCCTGCTCTGCCAGTTGCTCCAGTTTCTTCAGGGTTGCCTGTGTCATCAGCGAGGCATCGCCGCCAAGATAGATAAACTGATATTCCGTGCCGCCCCGGGTGAGAAGAGTTTTATTTTTCGTTACTGTTAACCAATCCAGCGCTTGCGCCGACACATAATCAAAGCTGGCTCCCTGGGGAACGTTAGCGGGTTGCTCATCACCAAATAATGATGTGACCGGCGCTTCCTCGCCAATAAAGTAAGCAAAGGTACTTACCGGCGCGCCTTGCTGCATTAAATACTGAGCGCGGGTGAGATAGGTGATCCAGGGCTTTGCCATATCGGCCCAGGTGCTGTTGCGGTTAAAGTAGTGCCCGAGTAACGGCATCATCGGCTTACCGGGTGTACCGTCAATACCTTGCGCCTGATGCACAGAGCTGTGCAACATAAACCGGTTGCCGCCATACACCAGTGCTCTGTCGGCTGCCCGCTTTAACTCCCCGGGACCAATATCCCAGGGCTGACCGAAGGCGGTCATGGCTTCAATTGCCACAATTTTTTCGCCTTTCAGCGTGGCGACAGAAGCAGCCCCTTTCACATCGGCAATGTAGGTTGGCTTAGGATTTTTTCCAGGGTCAAAGTACCAAAACGCTGCCATGGGAATACCCCCCGCCAAACGCATATCGATGTCGTTCCCAAGTTGCGGACGATGGTCTTCAAGTGCTTCGGTGTAATAATCGAGCCCGAGCTTTCCGGCTCTTGCAGAAATTGTTGCGTAGTGCGCGGTATTCAGCGTTTGTGAAAGAAAATGCCGGTAATCCCACAAGAAGCGGTCGGTTTCGGCAGCACTGCTAATCACTTCACCGGTGAGCGCAGGCAACCAGGGCGTTACATCATAGGGCATGGCTGCTGCAAAGGCCTTAAGCAGTCCGGTACCAGCATTCTGCGGCCCCGATTCGATGCTGTCACTGAGCAAACCGGTGATGCCGTCGAACAGTTCACCGTTTTCATTACTGTAAAATTGCAGATATGTATCGAGGTAACGGTTCAGTGCTTCAGCGTTAAATTTATCGGTTTCAAGGCCGGTGGCATTATGCTGTGCCGGACCATTTTCATGGCCGGTTAAGCTATATCCCAACCTGACAATGCGCCACTGTCCTGCCGGCGCCCGCCAGTTTAGTGTGCCGTTTTCGTCCATAAAGTCTGTGATATCCCGTACATCACTCACTGAAACAGCAGCGTCAGGGGCTTTCTGCACACTTAACGGGTAATAGCGGGGCGCAGCGGCAAATCCGGCTTTTTCTTCAAACGCATTTACCACCGGGCGAGCATGAAGCTGCACTTCCGATACCGCATAAGCACTGGCATGGGCAGGGAAAGGCAATTTGTTTGCCCCCTGGGCATAACTTAGCGTGTCGATAAAACCCGGCTCGGTGCTGCGGGTGAGTGAAAGGGCAAAGTAGCGTGCAGTAACGGTTTCAAACGAGGCGGTTCGGGTAAGTGAGCGTGTTGCATCTAGCACTGCCAGCGGTTTACAGCTTGCCTGCGCGTCACTTTCACAAACAAACCAGGTGGCGACCGGCGGATTGGGCGTTCCAAAACCGCGGCTGCCGGGTAAGCCGAGTGTCACGCCCTGCACACTCACGTTTTTACCGGCATCGAACTGTAAGCGCACCACACCATTATCATCAGCATCAATAGCCGTCGCTGGCCAGAAGCGTCCGTCACCCAGTTGCTCTGTCAGTGATGCCTTTCCTGAAACCTGAAGGGTAACAGGCTCATGCGCCATTACCGGGTAGGCCAGCACTTTCACGTCCCGATAAAAATCATCGATATGATGGGATGCGTGACCAATAGCCTCAACGGGAATATCTTGAAACGGTCCGGCAACGGCGGGGGGTAAAGGTAATGACGTGGTGATTTGCTCACCACCTTCTATATCAGTTTCTGACCACACCCATTTTTTCATGGCATCCTGAGGCATTACCCACGGGCCGCCAGTGGCGCTCCAGCCCGGGGATGTGGTGATCACAAAATCTAAACCCAGAGATTTCGCTTTGGCAGCACTTTGCTGAACGGCACTTTTCCAGGCTGCACTACCAAAAGTAAGCGGTGTTTCCGGTGGCGGTCCCATGCCTGCATCGAACAATTGCACGCCACCCACACCGGCAGCATGCAGCCACTCTAAATCGGCAGCGGCTTCATCGGGATTTACATCGCCGTTCATCCAGTGCCACCACGCATGGGGGGCGTAGGTTGATGAAGGCGTGCGGAAGTTGTCACTTAATGACTCTGAAGACTCAGCAAGAACCGGAGTACTAAAAATGAAAGCGAGAACCAGCAGGAAAACGCGGCGCGGGTTGAATATCATTTATCTCTCCATTGAATGTCATAACGTCAAGAAGAGAGGATATCAACCCACATAAACTTGAACCTTTACTCAAGTTTGCATTTCAGCAAATTTTTAACATTTCATACAATGGATTTCTTCAATAGCTGGACTGTGTATTTTCAATAGGTTGCAGGGCCAGGTATAGAGAGTGAGTATCGCGGACTTATTTCAGCCCGCGATAAGTAAACTGACTAAACGTAGCACTGCCTTTCCCGCAGGCAAATAATGCCGGTTTCAGCCCCTGCAGGTCATCAATGGTATTCACGTTATACCCTGAGGTCTCACTGCGCACGGTATGGCGGGTCCAGTTTTTTCCGTCTTCACTGTAGTAGAAGGTAACGATGTGACGGTCGTTACGTATTTTCATGTGAAGCCGTCTGGTTTGCGGTGCCGGCTCCCGCCAGTAGCTGGATTTACCGCCACGGTAGGTCACCATGCCTGATTCACTTTGTCCCATCCCCAGATACAAACGGTTGTTATAAAACAGCAATAAGCCCGCTTCGGTACCCGCTTCCAGATTGACGATAACACTGATTTCATAGGCCTGATCGCCAATAGTCTGCACCAACGGCGCACTGTCGGTTGGGGACGAACCGGCGGCTTTCAGTTTCAAACCATCAGGCGTATAAGTTACCCGCGACTTCTCACTGGCAGCGGCGCCAAAGAAGGTCCAGCGGGTGCCAAGGGAAGACGATGTGAAGTTGTCTGAATGAGTAAACCCATGAGGTAGCGCCTCGCCTTCTGGTTTTGGTAGCGGCAGAGATAAATCACCACCCAATGCGACAGGCCAGTTATCATCATCCCAGCCCATAGGCTCAACCAGGGTTTGTCGTCCCAACGTACGAAAACCATTTTCATAACCGTGATACACCATGTACCACTTGCCCTGCGGCCCTTCCAGCATGGTGGCATGGCCACGGGACCACCACTTTTCGTCCTCACTTTCGGTTCTGACAATGGGGTTATGCGGGCAATTTTCCCAGGGACCGTCGATGGTTTTGGAGCGCGCCACAATCACCATATGGCCGGTTGCAGGACCAGCGGTACCACCCACTGCAGACACAAGATAGAAGTAATCCCCGCGACGGAATAACTTAGGTCCTTCCAGTGCGTAGGCTTCGGTGATCCAGTCATCAGGATACTGCCAGCCATCATACACCTGCTCCAGCTCACCGATGGTCGACAGACCATCATCTGCCAGTCGAATTCGCTTAATGCCTGATGTAAACAGCCAGCGCTGCCCCTTCTCGTCCACGATGTGGCCAGGGTCAATCACACCGCCGAGGTGCAGATCAACAGGTTCGCTCCATGGGCCCTCAATGTTGTCAGCGTGAATCACCATAATATTGGCAAAACTTGCCAGTGGCGGCGACCAGGGCGCTTTCATAAACGGAATATAGATGTAGTACCGGCCGTTGTGTTTGACTAAATCCATGGCAAACACAATCCCCAACGGCTCTTCCAGCGCAGGGCCCACGGGTTGCCAGTTCACCAGATCTTTGGAGTGCCAGATTAAAATGCCCGGCGCAGCATCAAACGACGAATGGGTCATGTAGTAATCGTCACCATCCCGCAGGATTGTGGGGTCAGGATAATCTCCGGCCAGTACCGGATTCAGGTAAGTACCGTCACCCAGGTCAGCCTGACGATGCCCTTCTGCTGAACGTCGCCAAGCAGGCTGGCTTGCTGATGCCACAGACAGTCCCGGTAATAAACTCAGGCCGGTGGCCGCTCCGGTGGATAAGGAAAGAAAATCTCTGCGTGACACTGGCATGGCATTACTCCGTCTGAGGCCCGATTTTGTCGAACCTGACAATTTTTTCTGTAAAAAAAAGAATGTGTGCATTAGCATCAAAACACATAAGGGAAGCATTTTGCGTGCTAATGCACATGATGCCGGAGTGACTCAACTGGAAAAGAAGCACTTCACAGCATGCCAGATCACAACATTTTTTTAACGATTTGAAAAATCAATAACATTGATAAGAACTACCTGAAAATCAGATAGTTAAATTCCATAACAGAAAGAAGAAAAAGATGAACGAACCTGCCCGATTTCGTCAGGCACAGCAGCGCCGGAGCCGTAACGCTCAGGAAAAAATATTTGAGGTGTCTGCAAATTTACTGAAAGAAAAAGGCCCTGATGAATTTACGCTTAAAGAACTCAGTAAACTGACTGGTGTGTCAGTGGGGTCTATTTATTACCGCTTTGAAAGCAAAGAAACCCTGTTGATTGAATTACAGAAAAAAGAGTACCTGCAAGCATCGAAAGATATTGAAGCCCGGTTTCTTAAGCTGTCTGAAACCACAACGTCGTTAAAGGAAGCCATTAAGCAAGCTGGCCGTGAATACGCCGAACATTTACAAATTTTTGCGCCGCTTATCCGCGCCTTCATGAAACTCGCCCTTAGTGACAAAATCGTTTCTGAAGCCGGTACGAAAATTTATAAAAACAGTCAGGCGCTGTATGAATCACTGCTGCTGCAATTCAAAGACGAGATAAAACGGGAGAACCCGGAACGGGTAGCCCATACCTGTTTTAAAATTCTCAACACGTCGCTGGCAAGATACCTGGGATTCGGCAGCCTGGAGCCCATTACAGAAGGGTTGAGCTGGGAAGAATTGCTGGAAGAAGTGACCGAAGTGCAAACCTACTACCTGTGTTCCCCCGATCACAACGCCTGACATGGTAATCTCACCAAAACACATAAAAACGGGCCGGTATAACACGCAAATATACCGGCCCGGTGTGACTACACCCTTCCCGCCCGTAACTGCTCTGCAGCGTATGTTGCTGCTCTGGCAGTCAGTGCCATGTAGGTAAGAGAGGGATTCTGGCAGGCTGACGATGCCATGGCGGCACCGTCTGTCACAAACAAATTGGGGACATCATGGGACTGATTGTACCCGTTCAATATCGACGTTTTAGCATCTCGCCCCATACGTGCGCCGCCCATTTCGTGAATGGCTGAGCCGCCGGGGTTTGGCCGATCTGAGCCGAACAGCACATGACCACCGGCCTTCGCCACCATGGCAGCAGCTTCTTCTTTTGCTGCACTCAGTAAGTCATGTTCGTTTTTACCGAAGGCGAAATTGATGTTCAGTACCGGCAATCCGTCTGCGTCTTTTGACTGCCAGTTCTGGCTAATGGCATTGCTTTCCCTTGGCAGACACTCAGCAAAGGTTGTCAGTACGAATTTCCAGTCTGCCGGTTGCCGCAGGTTTTCCTTAAAAGCATGACCGAGTCCGGGCATGTTTCTGCCCCTGCTCCAGCTTGGCCGGTACGCGCCGCCCTGATACGAGAAGCCCCGTAAAAATTCACGCTGGTCTTCCCCCATGTTCACAAAGCGGGGGATAACAATACCTGTGGGCCTGTTGCCGTAGTAATAGTGATCATTAAATCCCGGGACTATCGAAGCAACGCCCAGAGTGGATGCGTGATCCATAATGTATTTGCCCAGCACACCGCTGTTGTTAGCCAGTCCCTGAGGAAAAGCATCAGACACCGAGCGCTGCAATAAGGCTACGGAGTTAAAGGCACCGGCACATAAAAACACCATGCGGGCAGCGTACTGTGTGCGTTTTTTATCAAGGCGGCTAATCACCGTCACCCCGCGGGCACGCTTGATCTGAGGGTCGTAGTCTACGGTTTCGACTACCGCATCGGTTTTTACCGTCAGGTTGCCTGTGGCCATTGCGGCGGGCAAAGTAGAACTCTGGGTGCTGAAATAAGCGCCGTAGGAACAGCCGCGACCGCAAATATAGCGGCTCTGGCACGCAGCGCGGCTTTCTTCCGGCTTGCTCTCAGTGAGGTTGGCCGTGCGTCCAATTGTGAGCCTGCGATCAGGATAGTGGGCAGCTATGTGTTCGCGCATATGTGTTTCAACCGGCGTTAACGCCATGGGCGGCTGAAACTGACCATCCGGCAACTGGGGCAGATTTTCTTTTGCGCCGGATACACCGATAAAGGCTTCGACTTTGTCGTACCAGCTTTCCAGATCGCTGTAACGCACCGGCCAGTCTGTGCCGTGCCCGTCTTTCACATTGGCTTCAAAGTCGGTATCACTCCAGCGATAACACTGCCGCCCCCACATTATTGAACGACCGCCCAGGTGATAGCCACGATACCAGTTAAACGCCGTATCGTTCTGCGTATGATAAGGATGCTCGGAATCTTTTACCCAGTAGTCCTGTGTCCATTCATCAAGATGAATATTGTGCTGCTGAACGGCCTGGTGTTCGTTTAGAAAAGCCTGGTCGCCCTCGCCCCGGAAAGGCAACTCCCAGGGTGCTTTCATCTCATTTTTATAGCCACTGCGGTGAGGCAGATCCCTGCCCCGCTCCAGCAACAGCACTTTCAGGCCCTGTTCACACAAGGTTTTAGCTGCCCAGCCACCGGTAATGCCGGAGCCCACAACAATGGCATCGTACTGCTCACTCATCCGAATTTTACTCCTGTCCAGTCACTTGAAAATGCGCGGGTAGACGCATCGGCGGGCACATCTGCATCGAACTTGCCGGGAATAAGCACGTAGCGTAGTTCTTCACTGCTGCCGGCTTGCGATGTGTAATAGCCGGTAACAATAAGCGCTTTGATGGCTTTCCATAACGCCAGATCGCCTTGTGGTTTCTCTGCCGGATTGCGGCTGAAGCTGCCATTGTCGATTGGGGTGAGTGCTTCAATTTGCTGCTGGTAACTTAAGGTGTTGAAGCCGGGCACGTCGCTAAGCAGTGCAAATTCAAATCGACTGAGGGCATCCACAGGCGCACCGGACAAGCCATGTTTTACGGCCACCTCAACGAATTCAGGTACTTTTACGTCAACGGCACCTGGAGTATCCGTTTGCGGGATCACAAGATCGCACAGGGTGCTCAGGAACAAATTATCCGGATTAAATGAAGGCTGCTTCTCTGCCGCTGCCCACACTTTTGCAGGTAGCACGGTGAGGCCGGATGCGGCCAGCATGCCAGTAATAAAGTTGCGGCGGGCGTGGTCAAAATGATTATTCATGGCCAGCTCCTGCTGCACTTGTATTTGCCCTTGTTGCAGAATTCGCGTCTGATGCACTCACCATACTGATTGCCAGCGGGCGGGCGAACAGTAACCAGCCACTGATAGCGGCAACAATCACACCGAATGTCAGCATGGTGGCAGCACTGCTGCCGGTTAAAACGTCCAGCGCGGTTAATACCAGCGGCGTGGCGAAATTGGCCAGCGTATACACCAGCCACCAGTAGCCGGAGTAAATACCGCTCTGACCTTTCGGAGCCATGTGCAGTACCAGTGTTAGCGCGACCACCAGCATTAAGCCGCCGCCCGCTTGCTGAATGATCACTGCGGCCATCATCATGGTTTTGGACTCTGCGATACCCAGCATAATAAGCCCTGCAGCCATCAACAACATAGCGCATACCAACCCGTAGCTAAACCGCCAGTGTTTCACCAGCCTGGCCAGCAGTGCGCCTGCGGGAGACCCGAAAATCAATCCCATAGACATGAGCTCCCCCACCACCGCCGGTGAGGTTTCGCCCATTTCACGAAGAATAAAAGACAGCTTTACCGGCACCGCATAGAAAGACAGCGAGCCCGGAATAGCAATAGCCGCCAGCAGCAACATGGTAGTAACGGGAATGCGCACCTTACTTGCCGGTGCATGATGTGTTGATGCTGCCAGCTGCTTTTCAGGCTCGAATAAAACAAAAGCGGCAGCGACAAAAATAATCAGACTGAGGCCATAGAGCCCGAAGGTATTTTGCCAGTTTGTCTGACTTACTATGCCCACTGCGTACAATAATGCTGCGCCAATTAACGGCAGGGCGACGTTTTGCCAGGCAATCCATTTCTGACGATCATCGCCGCTGAAGTAGCTGGCAGTTAATACCATGCCGCCGGTGATAATACCGGCTTCAGCCACACCCAGTAATATGCGGAAAAACAACATACCGTGCAGCGAGCTGACAAACATAGGCGCCGCCCCTACCACACCGTAAAAGGCAAGTGAAAATACCAGTACCTTTTTGCCCCCTATGCGGTTTGCAAGAAACCCTGCCACAGGAGAACATAACGCCAGACAAAGCGCGGGCGCGGTTAACAGCAGAGGAACCAGCACATTGGCATAGGGTTCACCGGCGAATTGCTGAAACAGCGAGCCGATAATGGGCGAAATCAGTACCGGCCCCAGCATGATAAATACCGGCACGAAAAGAAGAACAATGCCCTGGGGGGTATGTCGGGAAGAGGAGTCTGTCACAAATATCGTTCCTGTCGTTGAAAGACAAAAAGGCCGCGTAACTATATACGCAGCCTTATCTGTCAGGTGTTATCAGAAGCCGTAACTCACACGCAATCCAATGTTGCGCACCGAGTTAAAGCCCCAGCTTTGTACCACTGAAGTTGTACCGTATTGAGCACTGTCACCCGCGTCGATACCCGTTGCCACCGGCACTTTCTCGTCAGTACAGTTTTTGCAGAACAATGTGATATCCCAGCCATTGTCCAGACGAACACCAATGTTCAGACCAAACTGGTCTACATTGCCGATGCGGGTTTGCGGCGCATTGGAAATCAGGTAGTTCACCGGATCACGGTGGTAATAGTTCAGCGTTACGAATCCGTAGCCGTCCAGCGGCAACTCGAAATCGTAGGTAGCAGAAGCGGTTGAGGTAAACTTCGCGGCTGTCGGCGGTGTTAAGCCCGCAGCATCAAAGGTACCGTTTTCATCACAGTCCGGTTGTTGCGGGTAACATGCGGCCCCCGGGAAGCTGTCGAACTGGGAATCCATCAAAGTAGCTCCGCCATTCACCGTCAGCGACTCAAACGGCATAGCGGTAATGCTAAGTTCCACACCTGTAGACGACAGGCTGGCTGCATTCTGGATAACCGACTGACTGATAGCGGCATCAAACGCCTGCACCTGATAATCGTCGAACTGCTGATCGAACACACTGGCATTCACGATGAGGTGATTGTCGAGCCACACCGTTTTCGCACCGATCTCGTAGTTGTCGACTACTTCCGGCTGAATAAAGATATCCGTTTGCTCCGGTGATGGCGTATTGGTGTAGCCAGGCCCCTTGTAGCCGCGGGAATAGGAGGCATAAACCATTTTGTCATCGTCGAGTTGATACTGCAGCGATACCTTGCCGGAGACATTATCCGACGAATTTGTTTCTTCTCTTAACGCCGGCGTGCCGATGGTGGTGAAGAAGTTATAGCGCTGGAAGTTCGCCAGATCGATATAGATTTCGTCGTAGGTATAGCGCAAACCTGTGGTAAGAGTGAGGTCGTCTGTGAGCAGGAAATCAAACTGACCGAAAATGGCCGCACTGTCTGTTTCCATATCCATGACCGTATCATTACCGATAAAATGGTCATTACTGACAGAACACATATCACCTTCAACCACTTCGGCACCCACGCAGAACGGGAAGTTAGGCAACAGGAACGCTGGCAACAGGCCATCACCGGCAAGGAAACGGTCTTCTGATTGTGTTGAATGGAAATAATACAAGCCGACCTGACCGCGCATATTGTCGAAATCCATCGATAAGCGGGTTTCGTTACTAAACTGGTCATATTCACTGGTGGTAAAATTGATGTTCAGTTCATTTGAGGCCATGTTGTCGTCTGTGCCCTGCACCAGCTCGAAGTAGCGCCATGCGGTGATATTCGACAATTCATAGTTGTCATTCACAGCCCAGGTGACTTTCGCCATCAGACCACCCATTTCCACATCACGGAAATTGTCAGCATCTGCGCCGTAGTCCAGGTTTTCAGTCCCCGGTATCACACCATCGGCGGCTACGTAATCAACTTTTCCACTACCTTCTCCAAGAGAACGAAAAGTGCGGTCAAAGTTACCGGCAACACCAGATTCTCTGTTGGTATCGGCAATCACATACACGCTAACTTCTTCAGAAATTTCGTTCAGGTATTTAAGCTTTACACCCCAGTCAGTGGTTTCTTCGTCGAGTTTAGGATCGCCCACCACTTTAATGGCACGGGCCACCGGATCTTCAGCTGCATAGTGAGCGTTGATACGCAGGGCAGAGTTGTCGGTGAGTGGGATGTTGTACATGCCACGGGTGATAATGCTTCTGCCGTCCTGCGGAGTGGTGTCGCGCAGTTGGTATTCCACATCAATTTTACCTTCGGTAAAACCTAATTGCGGCTTGATAGACGTAATATTGACCAGACCTGCAGAGGCATTCTTCCCAAACAACAGACCCTGAGGTCCGCTCAGTACTTCAATTTGGGAAATGTCATTAAACACAGCGCCCATCAGATAACGGCGGCCGAGGTTCACCTCATCGAAAGCCACGGCCACACTGGAATCCAGCGACGAAGAAAACGCCAGTGTACCGGCACCACGGATAGACATGGAGTTGTCTTCGCCAATCTGAAAGCTTGGGGCATTCAGTGTCATCTGATACACGTCTGACACATTCTTTCGCTCCAGCTCTGTAGGTGAGATAGCTGTAACACTCACCGGCACTTCCTGCAGATTTTCCACTCTGCGCTGGGACGTCACCTGAATGATTTCCAGACCAGAATCCTCAGTTGCACCAGGGTTTGCAACGTCTGCTTCCTGTGCATGAATCACAGGCGTGGTGAGCAGCGTAGCGATAGCAACTGCCAATTTTCTATAAGGCAAATTCATATTTTTCATATTATCTCTCAGTACTTTACGACAAAAGTCGAACTAGCATTCAAGTTTTATAATCAAGCCAAAAAAAACTGATTGGGTCAATCAGTCAGTCAGCCGGGTCATGTTACACATTAACCTTCAACAAAGTTACATAAAGCATAACTTTTATTAACATCAGCGATCGAATGAAAGATATTTATACATTCCATCCATAAAAGAGATAGCTGACGCAGCAGGTATCAAATTGCTTGATTGTTCAAGCCTTTACAAATATTGAACCCGAGTTCAGGTTTAATATTCACCTCTGATTTATAACAGTTTATTCAGCAAAGCGTGCTGACGACGAACCTGATCACGACCCCGGTATGGCTCTCTGCGGCCTTCGTACTCGCTGGACAACCAACCTTTCCACCCACATGCTTTCAGTGTGGCAACGATGTTGTCCCAGGGAATGTGCAGATCATTGAGGTTATCGTCGATCTCGAAAAACTTGGTCTGAATGAAGTAAACGTGCTCCATAATTTCAGCAAAATCAGCCATGGGTACTGCCAGCGGTTCCAGGAACGGAGGACGCTTGCCACCCTTCACCTCAATACCTTCGTGGCCATCGTCACAAGGCGCTGTCTGGAAGATACCGGTGTCGATCATCAGCTTAAAGTACGTGGTATTGTGCTTTTTGATGAAAGCAATGTAGTCCTGTGTCACTTTATGTTTGATTGGTGTCGGGCTGTGGATTTCCGGACAAATAATCACGTTCAGCTCTTCTGCCAGCGGTAAGGCTCGTAGCACTGCTTCCTGCCAGATGGGGTGCGGGTCCAGTTCAAGGGAGGTAACACCAAATTTTGGCCGGATAGAGGTAAAGCCAAGTTCTGCTGCCAGTTTCAAATCTTGTTCCAGCTGGGCTGCGCCTTCGTCTGCAGTGAGATCACGGCTGTGCCAGCGGGCGGTGTCTATCCATGTGCCCAGATTCGTTGGCGTTAGCTGATACTTTTCCAGCAAAGCAAACCAGCTTGCTTTCCATTCAGCAGACACATCCGGGTAACCGGGCAGATTAGCTTCAGCGAGCATTTCAATACCGGTCGCGCCCATATCCGCAGCATCCGCCATGAAGTCTTCCAGCGTGATGAGCGTGTACATATCACCGGTGTAGCTGTAGGTAGAAACACTCAGCGGCATGTCGGTATTCTTACTTTCACCAATGACCACCGGTTTTGCTTTAGCGCGAAATGGAGACCGGCAGAACGGGCCCGGAATATAAGGGCGTCTGATGTAAACACACACAGACAAATCCTGTACGCCCGCCTCTAACGGTGCATCAACCGGCAAGGTAATGGTAGCCAGTTCATCCAGCGGCCAGCGCAAGGTTTCACTTTCCTGCAACTGCGCAAGCGACAGGGTTTGACCGCCCAGTGTCCAGCTTGCCGCATCGTGGGCATACTGTTTGCCGTTCAGTTCAATATCGATACCATCGATAAGGCTTGCCGGTACACCCCGGTAATTCGGATTCTTAATTTGAAACTGAAAGGCCGGCGTGCCGTCTTCCAGCGTTAAGGCTTTGCTGCCTCTGGCTTGTACGAGTTGTCTTTCCAGCATAGGGGCTCCTGTTAACTGGTTGTAAACAACGCCGATGGTATGCAATGCCTTATCATTGAAGAAATGAATTTTGCAGATATTTGGTATCGATTTTTGAGATACCTTATCCATGTCAGATGCTTTTGTGCGTTCAGCTTTTATCCTTCTCGCCCACTTCCGCCACGACCATCCAGTACAGCACCAGCATGACGACAACAAAAACCACAGTAAAAATCATACCCAGTACTGTGCCTCCACCTGCATGAGCCGGCGCAGCAAGGAATAAAGACAACAAGAGTAAATACAATTTCATGACGACCCCTTTGACATTGTGCGGATTCCGGGCCAGACAAAGACTGGACGAACCCCTTTATTGACAGGGTTAAAAGTAAACCCGCAGAGGAACAATGAACAGGTACAGAAAGTGAGCATTTTTTTATAACAGATCGTTTGTTCGCTTGTTATAATCTGATGAACTTTTTGGCCGGAGTAAGCAATGGCGAAATATGAAATTTTAGCCAGGCAGATAAAAGAGCAGATCGAACGGGGTATCTGGCTAGAAAATGAAAAGCTTCCCTCACTGCGCAAGCAGGCACGGCAAACCGGCTACAGCCTGATGACCGTGCTGCATGCTTATCAGATGCTTGAAAGTCAAGGTCTGATCAGCTCCCATGAGCGCTCCGGTTTTACAGTAACAGCAACTGCCCGCCCGGCTTCTGAGAACAAAGTACAAACAGCGGAAGCGGTCAGCATTAATGACTTTGTTTATGAAGTGCTTCAGGCATCCCGCGACCCGCACATGTTCAGCTTAGGGTTTGCTTATCCCGATCCGGCTCTTTATCCCAGGCACCATCTGAACAAGTCCATCGCCGCAGCGGCACAGCAAATTTCACTGACCAGCGCGATGGATAACCTGCCACCGGGCAACCCTGAACTCAGACAAATTATTGCCAAACGCTATGCGGCGAGGGGTATGAACATTTCTCCGGATGAAATTGTTATCACGGCAGGTGCACTTGAAGCACTCAGTCTGAGTTTGCAATCCTTTACCCGGCCGGGTGACTGGGTAGTGATTGAATCTCCGGTGTTTTATGGCGCCATGCAAGCGCTGGAACGGCTTGGCTTAAAGGCAATTACAGTAACGGTTTCGCCGCAGAACGGGCTGGATATTGATGCGCTGGAGCGGGCTTTTCAGAATCATCCGGTGAAGGCGTGCTGGCTGATGAGCAGCTTTCAGAATCCGGTTGGTTACTCACTTACTGATGACAAAAAGCAGCAGATCGCCAAATTGCTCAAAACCTACGGTGTAACCTTAATCGAAGATGATGTTTATGCTGAATTGTATGCCGGTAAAACACCGCCGTTGCCCATTAAACATTTTGTAGAAGACGGGAACAGCCTGCTTTGTTCGTCGTTTTCCAAGTCACTGGTAGCAGGCTACCGCATAGGCTGGGTGGCAGCAGGTCGTAAGTCACTGGAGATTCAGAAACAACAGCTGATGAGTACGCTGGCTACCAGTGCGCCTGTGCAGTTGTCGCTGGTTCACTACCTGTCCTCCAAAAACTATGAGTTGCACTTAAAGCAACTTCGTAAAAAGCTGGTCACCAGAAAAAAAGCCATGCTGGCCTGCCTTGAGGTACTGTTGCAGGATGTTGCTACGATTCATGCGCAAGAGGGCGGGTATTTTTTATGGATAGAATGTCAGCCCCACGTGAATGCGATGGATATCTATCGTGAAGCGTTACGCCTGCACATTACCATTGCTCCCGGAAAACTGTTCAGCCTGCATGATGAATTTAATCATTGCTTCCGGCTGAACGCCTCGTTTGAACTAAACGAGGCACGTCGCACGTTACTTAAGAAACTGGCGGGCTTTATCATTGATATCACCCAGTCAGAGAGACAGCCCAATCAGAACCAGACGGGACCTCAATGAAACCCCTCTGCCGAAAACATCCCCAACGTCCCACCTGCTGTTAACGCTTTTTCAAACAACTGAATCTTGTCTTCTGTAAGCACCAGCTCAGCGTCTGCATTGCCCTCTTTACCGACAACCAGCAGTTGCCCGGACGCCAGCGCCGGCCAGTCATCACCGGCAGTTACCTTACCTTTTACTGACTTAATAAATGCAAGCCAGCGATTCTGCAATAATTCTGACAGCGCCTTGTCAGCATCAGAGTACTGCCTGTCTCCGGCGTCGAACTGACCAAATACATAGGGGATTTCCGACGAGTGAAAGCTGCCGAAGCCTTCAGGTGGACCGGGCGGCACATAGTCGAACTGATAAGCCAGAATATTTGCGGCATCGTGATACTGCTCTGCCCAGTTAAGCAGGCTCATTAATGCCCTGTCCCGCAGAAATTGCAGCGCCGCATTTTGCGGAGTATCTGCTTCCTGAAGATAGAGTTTCACCATAGCGTCAGTAACGGTGTCATCAACCATATTGGCCTTTATCACGCCCCGGAGATCGTCTTCAGTTTCAACATGCCATTCGGGCAGAAAGTAACTGTTCTCGTTACCGGTGAAACCAGTGATTAGCGGTATTTTTTTGTTCGAACGCTGCTTACTGAAGTTGCCATCGCGAACCGGACGGAACTGCATGATCGCCATTGGCACAGGGATGTTCAGCACATTTTCAAGTATCTCTTTACCCGGCAGTGCACGCATTGCAGCAATATTGTCTGCATTCAATACTTGTTGCAGAGCCAACCCCAGCGATTCTGCTTTTGCTCTGTCCGGGTGAGTAATCCCCATCCCGGAGCCACTTTGCGCAATGGCTTTGGCAAACAACTTTTCTGCTTCAGGATGCGCCATCAATGCATGCACTGAATCTGCGCCGGCAGACTGCCCCGCGACGGTCACGTTATCCGGATCGCCACCGAAAGCCTCAATATTTTTCTGCACCCACTTAATTGCTGCTACCTGGTCGAGCAAGCCATACTGACCTTCGTAATCTGATTCTGTTGCCAGTTCAGGATGGCCGGCGAAGCCAAATACGCCAAGGCGGTAGTTAATGGTAACAACGATAATGCCCTGCTCTGCCAGTTTATCGCCGTGGTAAATGTCGATTCCGCCTGCACCACCAATAAAGGCACCGCCGTGGATCCACACCAACACGGGCACTTTATTGTCCGAACGGGTTGAAGGCATCCAGATATTGAGCGACAGGCAGTCTTCACTCATATCATTGTCCGTAAGAAATTCCGGTCCCCAGGGGGCTTTCATGGACGGAGGCGGCAGTTGCAAACAATCCGGGCCAAAGTGTGTTGCATCACGCACGCCTTGCCAGGCTGCTACAGGTTGCGGCGGGCGCCAGCGATTCTCACCGCCGGTACTGGCAGCATAAGGCACGCCAAGAAAAGCGGTGACGCCGGATTGCAGAGTCCGGCCCTGCAAATCACCGTCAGATACCGTAACCCGTGGTTCGCTGTCAGCTTGCGAATTACTGGCCTTCGTATCAGTACCCGGCGCTCCGTTGCATCCGGCCAACATACAAACCAGCATTGCTCCGTAAAATCTGTTCATGAAAGACATACGTTTAATCACTCCCTGAGCCCGAAAAGCCCCGGTAAACGGGGCTTTGTTCAATCACACAATTAAAAGTCGTAAGATAACTTAACACCATAGGTGCGCGGTGCGCCAAAGTTCCAGGCGTAAATATCGTCAGACGCGGCGCTGGTATATCCCGAGAAGGTTACCGGCCGTTCGTTTTCCAGATTACGGACATAGGCCTGAATCCTGAGGTCGCCATCGGCATTCGCATATTCAAGACTTAAATCCGTTTGCGTAAATGCGTCCTGCTGACCGTCGTTGAAATTGAAGATATTGGTGTAATAGCTGTCTTTGTAGCGGAAATACACACTGCCTGTCAGCGTTGCCCCACCGGATAAATCCCAGATTTGATCATAAGCCGCAGAGACTACCCATTTCGGAGCCTGCGGTGTGTCGTTACCGCCAAGATCAGGCTGCACTACATTGTCCGGGTCAGGGGTTAAATCACCTACACCGTTAAGGTCACACCCTAAGCACTGCACCGGCACACTGGCCAGCAGAGACTTGTACTGGCTGTGCAGATAGTTCGCATTCAGGGTTAACCTACCGCTTTCTGTTACATAGGCTGTAAACTGAGATTCCAGACCATAGATTTCAGCTTTACCGGCATTGAAGGTTTGCGCACCGGTGCTGCTGTCAATCAGGGCAGTTACCTGCAGGTCCTTATAGTCATAATAAAATGCCGACAAATTCAGTGTGTAGCGACCGCTGGCATACCGGTTTTTGCTACCCACTTCATATGCCGTTACGGTTTCCGGCGCATAACTGCCTACACTGTCAAAACCACCTGTTTTAAATCCGGTAGAGACTTTACCGTAATACAGAGAGTCGCTGTTCTGCTGATAATTAAGACCAGCCGTCCAGGTAAATTTTGATGCATCGGCTTCTAAATCCAGTACCGTCGGCGCACCTTCAGTCAAAGGGGCTGAGCCGGAATTAAACTGGAAGCCAAAGTTATCAAACTGCGCATCTTTCTGATCTTTAGTCCAGCGGGCACCAACAATAGCCGTCCACTTATCGCTGAACGGAATTTCCGCCTGACCAAATGCAGCGTACGACTTCGCATCAACAAACGGGCGGTAGAAATAGGTGATGTAGCTGCCGTTTTCACCGGCATAAGGCGTGTACAAACCGCGGGACACGAACTGGGATTCATCAAACAGGAACAGACCGGTTTGCCAGATGATGCCACCTTCGGTTTCGCTGTTCAGACGGATCTCCTGACTCAGAGACTCTGAGTCCAGATTGTTGTTATAGAACATGTAAGCGGGAGCCAGGGGAGTTTGTCCGCTGGATTCAGAATCCCTGTAACCCACGCGATAACTTAATTCCAGGTTATCGAGGTAGTAAGTAACCCGTCCCCGTGCAGCAATCTGGCTGGATTCAAACGTGCCCACACCTGTCGCAGGCGCATCGTAATTATCACGGTCTATTTGCGATAAGTAATCAGTATTTACCGGAATACACTGAATACCGTCCAGTTCCGGTGCAATCTCCTGCCAGCCGCTGCCGGAACAGCCGTCAGCGAAATCAGGGCCGGTTGCATCTGCACGGTTCCCCTCTTCATTTACGTTCACATATGCGCTTACATTGGATGCCTGGTCTACATCCACCAGCTCCACCGCACCATACAGAGACAAATTAGCCGTTGGCATAGAGGTGATAGAAATTCGTCCTGACGTCACATTCTGATCGTTACTGCGCTGATCAATATTAGGATGGTAAGTGTAGCCGTCGTTTTTTGCTCTTAACCCTGCTACGCGGATGGCGGTGGTATCATTGACGGGAATATCTACGCCGGCTTCAAGAGTTTTCTGACCAAAGTTCCCCACCGTCAAAGATGCGTTACCGCCGAATTCATCGCCTGGACGACGGGCATGAATATTAATTGCGCCCCCTGTGGCGTTGCGGCCATAAAGCGTTCCCTGTGGCCCGCGCAGCACTTCAACACGCTCAATATCGAAAAGCGATGCATTCAAACTGATTGGACGGTTAAGATATTCCCCGTCAATAGCGATAGTGAGTGACTGATCCTGCGTTTCATCGTTACTGTTGGTCCCGATACCCCGGATAGCAATACGGGTGAAAACCGTATCGTTGGTGATCTGCACATCGGGGGCAAGACGGGTCAGGCCGTTGAGATCAGTGACCCCTGCCTTTTCAATATCCTTGCTGGTAAGAATGTTCATCGCAATAGGTACTTCCTGCGCACTTTGAGAACGGTTCTGCGCAGTTACCTCTATAACTTCATACTCAGTCTCTGTCGCCTGAGGTTGTCCGGCGTTTTCCTGCTCTTGTGCAACCGCACCGGTAGCAGAAACGCCCATGAAAGCTGACAACAACGCCAGAGTCAGTTTGCTCTTTTCCATTTCGCAATCCAATGTTAATGTGAATTTATTGGAATGCTAATTCTATTTGTGATTAAGATCAACATACCGTTAATTTATTTAACATTAATTTAATTGATATCAGCTTTACGAGAACTGTAATGAAATAACAAAAAATGTTTATTTTCAGATACATGCAAGTATAGATTAGATGATTAGAAAACCATCATTAATTAGAACTTTAATTATAATTTACAAAATATCGTCGTAGGAGTGAATGCAGGGATTATTCGAAGCATGAACGGAGTGTATTACAGGGCCGGCAGGAGGGGAGAAGCCGGCCCGGAAGGAACAGAAAAACGTTAACTCACCACCAACCCGAGAGGACTGAGCAGGGATTCCTGTTGCCAGTCGCAAATTTTCACGCCGTTTAAATCCATTCTGCGGATGTCGAGACCATGTAAATCCACATGACGTAGATCACAGTTTTTCAGGCTGAATGTGCCCCAGCTGTCTGAAGAAAAATCGCCACGGCTGAGATCAGCTCCGTCCATACTGACGCCGCTGAGATTTGCACCGCGCCAGATGTTTTCGGTGAGTTCGCACTTCTCGAATAATTGCCCTTCGAAATCGGCATAACTTAAGTTACAGCCGGTGATGAAAACTGAGCAAAAGTAAGATTTTGTGGTGATGAAGTTAGCAAAAGATGCCTGCCTGAAATCAGCGCCTTTTAAATCACAATCTCTGAATTCAGCGCCAAATCCGTCAGCACCACGGAAACTGGCCAGTGCCAGACGACAATTACGGAAGCTGGTATCGCGAATGTCAGCAAATGAAAAGCTGCAACCTTTGTCGCCGTCTGAAGTGGTGAAGGCACAACCGGAGAATTCTGCGCCTGATAATTTTGCACGGGTAAAGTCACAATCGATAAACCGGCAATTTTCGAATTTTACGGCTTCGAGGTCTTCATCAAAATGTTTTCCCTCAAACTGCTCGCCCTGATAATGCATAGTGGAATTCCTTTATTGCCTGAAAATACTTTTCGCTAAAAATAACTAAGCCGCCCGGCGAGGGGCGGCAAAGATTACACAGTCTCAATTACCGTCGGATCAGTAGAAACGGTATGTCGCAGAAACACCCATAGTACGTGGTGCGCCAAAGCTCCACAACTGCACATCATCCGGTCCTGCCGCTGTGTAAGAATAAAATGTCAGCGGTTGTTCGTCTTCAATGTTTCTGACGTATGCCATCACTTCCCAGTCCTCTGATTCACTGATGTATTTCAGTGATAAATCGGTTTGGGAGAAGCTGTCCTGCTTACCGTCATTATTGTTGAACGCGGTCATGTAATAGTCGCTTTTCCAGCGGGAAAAGACGCTGGCGACCACTGATGCACCGTCAACTTCCCAATAGTGGTCGTAACCTAAAGTGAAGATGAATTCAGGTGCCTGCGACGGAGAATTACCTGCCAGACTGATGAGTTCGCCATCAATACTGCTCACTGCTGTCGTACCGCATCCTCCCAGACACTGTACCGGAATGGCTGCCGCAAACTCGGTATACTCGGCGTTCAGATAGTTAGCTGATGCGGTGAAACGGTCAGAGTCTGTCAGCCAGGTGTTATACGACACCTCACCACCCCAGATCCGTACCTTACCGGCATTGAAGGTTTGTCCGCCTTTCGTGGTGTCCAGCAGCACGGCAACCTGCAAGTCTGAATAGTCGTAGTAGAAAACCGAGCCATTCAGATTGCCTGAGTCCAGCTGACTTTTTACACCCGCTTCATAGGCATAGAGGATTTCCGGGTCGTAAGCATTGTTAGTACTGTCGAAACCACCGGCTTTATAGCCTTTGCTGGCTTTCACATAGTACATGGCATCATCGTCAGGCTCGTAGTTCAGGCCTACCGCCCAGGTAAACTCGTCATTGTTGAAAGCAAGATCCTCAGTTACACCACCGGCAGTGTCGATAGGGCGGATAACAGGCTGCTCTTCAAAAGTCAGTCCGCTGGGTAAGTTAGTTTGCGACGCTGTTTTTCTGTCGTGAGTCCAGCGGCCGCCAACAATGAGTGTAAACTCGTCATTCATTGGTACATCAACCTGACCGAATATGGCCGATGATACGGATTCCACGTCAGGGCGATAGAAAGTGTTTACCCAGTAACCCTGAGGACCGTTAGGATAGGCACCGATATAAGCCAGCAGTGCTGAATGAACGTCCTGAGTCTCATTGAAATAAAACGCACCACCCTGCCAGAAGAATTTGCCTTCGCCACCGCTGACACGCAATTCATGACTCAGTGTTTTAATGTCGGTGTTTCGATAGAAAATGTATCCCGGATTCAGCGCCTCGTCCGCATCTACCGTACTGTCGCGGTAACCCGCCAGATAAGAAATCGTGAAATCATCTGCATTGTAAGTCAGGTTAGCGCGGTATGCGTCGCTGTCTACTTTATGGAAAGCGAACGGCGCAGTGCGTGGCGCATCAAAGTTCTCTTTATCGATGGTAGAAAGGTTATTGGTATTTGACGGTGCACACAGGGTGTTCCCGTCCTGCACGCCTACCAGCGACCAGCCCGCTGATGTATTACAGTTACCGGTGCCGTCATCCGCCTGACCGGAAGCGTTGATGTCGTATGCAGCGAAAAACGGTACCTGCTGATCAAGGGAACTGGTTTCATACGCCAGATAAACCGTAAACTCATCCGTAGGCTCAAACTGGAAACCCACACGGGCTGCCTGAACATCCTGGTCACCGGATTCAGTATTTTGATTGGCATGCTGACGGTATCCGTCATGCTGCGTAGACGTCACAGCAATACGGGTTGCAGCGTTATCGCCAATTGGAATGTTTACCGCACCGTTAATCTTACGGGAATTGAAATTACCCACATCCACTGTGCCTTCGCCGGTAAATTCGCCCAGTTGCGGTTTATTGGCAATAATATTTACCGCACCGCCTGTGGCATTACGGCCATACAGCGTGCCCTGCGGTCCACGCAGTACTTCAACACGTTGCACATCGAACATCGCCGCATTCATCACACGGGGACGGTTTATGTATTCACCGTCAATACTGACTGTCAGCGACTGATCCTGCGCCTCATCAGAACTTTCCGTAGAGATACCACGCAGGGATACCTTAGTGGCTATTGAATCGTTTGTGGTAACGAAGTCCGGCGCAATGCGGTTCAGTGTCTGAATATCAGTCACACCGGCATTTTTTAACTGCTCGCCGCTGACAACGCTCATTGAAATCGGTACATCGTTGACTGACTGAACACGGTTCTGCGCAGTCACTTCAATGATTTCCAGATCACTGCCTTTCGGTTCATTCGTTTGTTCTGAGGTGGTTTCCTGTGCCAGAACGGACGTTGTCAGAAAACCTAAAGCGCAGCAGATAGCAGTATTCAGTGTTGATTTTTTTAGTGTGATGTAAGGCATGTGTCCACCAGTCAGTGTTATGTCATGTTCTGAGCGGTAAGCCTTTTATTGTTGTTGTAAGGCTGTGTCGCTCTCCCAACTCACAAACCAACTAATTGAAATGCGAATTGCTATTCTAAACTAACGGATCGAGACAAATAATGTCAACAAGTTGTTAACATTAAATTAATCAATACTGACTATTTAGATAACGGATAGTGACATTAAAGCAATGATTAAAAACAATATTAATAAAACCATTGGCCACATAACACGAACGAAAAAAGTGCATAATGTCGAAAAAACCGGCTCAGCACACATTTAGAATTAACATTCATTAAACAATGTAAAGAGTGATTATCGCCTGCGCTTTTCGCCGGTCAGACGGTGCGTTTCATGACGATTATCGCCAGTAGGGCCAACAGCGCAGCTAACAAAAATGGGATCCCTGCGAAAACCGGTAACGTATTGTCCGGTGTGGTAAACAAATGAAACAACGGGGGAATCGCCAGCGGTGAGATAATGGCACCCAGACTTCGTGTAGCAGAAAACGCCCCCTGCGCCGCGCCCTGAGACGAGGCATCGGTCATGGCTGACAGCTGACTCATTAAACCGGCATTACTCATGAACCCCATGGCGCTGGGGAAGATAAAGATTAATATGAACCATTGACTGGTAATGAAGGCAAATGCCAGCGAACTGATCACCAGGCCGGACATACCAATTAACGCAACAGCTTTGTCACCGAATCTGGCTGATAATTTACCCACAAGAATGCCCTGAGCAATAATGCTGCATATGCCATAGAAGCCCATAGACAAACCTATCTCTCTGGCGGTCCAATTGAACTGCCAGGTCGTAAAATACGGCCACACAACGGGCACAGTATTCAGTGCAATGTGTAACAACAGCACTACGAGCAACAATTTGGGCACAGCCTTATTCACGCTGACCTGCTTAAATACGCCCCACGGACTGGCACCGGCCAGCCGGAAAGGCTTACGTGCTGATTCAGGCAAGGATTCTTTGAAAACAAACAGCCCCACCACCGCGTTAGTCAGGATCAATCCGGCGGCAACCCAGATAGGGACTCTGTGTCCCCATTCGGCCAGCAGGCCACTGAGTGTAGGACCAAACATAAACCCGAGGCCATAGGCCGCGCCAAGGGTACCAAACCTTTTTGCCCGTTCTCCGGCTTCATATCTGTCAGCTATAAAGGCAGCAGCCACAGCGGGTGTTGCACCAAACAGACCGGCAAAACCCTGAGCCACAAAAAGCCAGGCAAGGGACGGGGAAATTGCCATCAGCATGTAGTTAATGCCGAATGCAAAAATTGATGTGACCAGCACCGGCCTGCGCCCGATGGCATCACTTAAATTGCCGAGCAATGGCGTTGCAAAGAATTGTACTGTGGCAAACAACGCAACAATTGCGCCGCCGTATACAGCAGCTTCAGAGACATTAACGCCTGCCAGCTCGCCGATGAGCGTAGGAATGATCGGCGCAAGCAAGCCGTGTCCCATGGCATCAAGGAACAATGAACAGTAAACAAAGATCATTGCCCCTGATGAGGTATTTTTCACGGTCATACTCGCTGTTTACACCGCTTGGGTGGTCAATGGCTTGCCTTCATAGTTGCCGGCAATGAACTCTGCCGCTCTGGCGGTCAGAGCCATCGACGTCAGCGTTGGCCCACAGGCGCCATTAGTGACGAAACTGCTTGCATCGGTGACAAACAGGTTAGGAATTTGCCAGCACTGATTATGCTTGTTAAGGACCGACGTTTCCGCTGTTGCGCCCATTCTAGCGCCGCCACATTCGTGTATAGCAGAGCCGAGACCCAGACTGCGCTTGTAGGACTGGCGGAACATCATGCGTTCAAACCAGTTCGCCGTTGGCATCAGAGAGTCCGGATTATGGATATCCAGCAAGCTGGCAGCAATTTCCACATTCCAGCCCATCTCTTTTACCATTTCCAGAATAGTCTGCATCTGTTTTGCTGCCATCTTTCTTTCGTTGTCCGACAACTGAATATGAATATTGGCAGCCGGAATACCCCACGCATCTTTTTTGCTCCGGCTTACTGTGATGCAGTTAGACTGACGGGGCAGCATTTCGCCCTGCACCGTTAAACCGAACAGTGTCGGGATGGTATCCGGCACCGGAATACGGCCAATCATGCCCTGAATGTTGAAACCGCGGATGAAATCATAACGTTTGTCATCAGCAGAAAGATTCTGGAAGCGGGGAATGTAAAAACCACCGTGGTTATCGCCGGGATGCTTGCCGTCTACCAGTTCAAAGCCGGTGTGACCAGGAATGCTGCCAAACACCACGCCGTTGGTCTGATCCATAAAATATTGGCCCAGCACACCGGAGCCATTTGCTAATCCATCTGGATTCGCCGCATTGGCAGAGTTCAGCAACAGACGCACACTTTCAATCGTTGACGCACACAGCATAACCACATTGGCTTTTACGGTGTATTTCTGTTTTGACTCGCGGTCAACGAACGTCACACCCGTAGCAAGGCCCGTTGATGAGTCGGTTTCAATCTGGCTGACAACGGCGTTATCACGTAATGTTAGTTTGCCTGTTGCCAGAGCCGCAGCAATTGGCGAGGTAATATGCTTACTGCCGGTATCATCCGGCAAGGTTGCCGATGACTGCACATAGCGCCACGGCGTGAGCTTGCGGTCTTCCCACTTATTCTGAATGGTATTCTTGAATTTTTCTTCAAACGAGCTGAGTCCTGCTTCGCGGATAAATTCGCCGTCCGGCAGATTATCCAACCCTTCTTTGCGGCCAATAACGCCTAGGCTTTTTTCCACAGACTCATAGTAAGGTACAAGATCGTTGTATTCGATTGGCCAGTCTTCGCCGAATCCGTCGTGAGAAGCTGCTTTGAAATCGTAATCAGACATCCGCACCGCAACACGACCCCATGACTGGAAACGTCCGCCAACCTGCCGGCCACGGATCCACAGGAAGTCATCGCCACTGGTGGTATACGGATTCTGAAAATCGTTCACAAACAATTCTTTTTTGTCCGGTGAATACCATGAACACCGCGCCTGATTATGCTGACCTGACACACCGGCTTTCATGCGGTCCCATACATTCACAGGACGCTTCAGCGGCGGGCGGTTGAAAATGGCTTCGTCCAGCGCAGGGCCGGCTTCCAGCAACAAAACTTCCAGACCTTTTTCAGTCAACTCTTTCGCAGCAATACCACCGGTCGCACCGGAGCCCACCACAATGGCATCAAATTCTTTTGTTGTGTTCATGATTGCACCTCACAATTTTTATAGAACTTTAATTCTAAAAAAGAACAATCACAACCTTAAAACTGCCTAAAAAAGATAAAAAAAGATCTTTATTTTTACAAAAATCTCTGAGAAGCCACCTTAAAACCAATTATATGAAACAATTTTGTTAAAAACATGATTGACAATTTGGAATACAAATTCCAATATTGATTGACACATTATCTGGAGATTCATTATGACACTCGAAGCTAACGTGATCCGGGACGATGCCGTTTCACGCACATCAGAGGGTTATGACGTTGCGGTGCATATTGCCTGGTATCGTTCATTACCTTTGTCTTGTATTGAAAGCATTACTATCACACTGGGCGATAAGTCTTTTACCAGTGAGGATGTGAAATTGAAGTGGGAGGGTGAACTGTTACCTTTCAGTGCACTGGCAGACCGTACCGAAGACTGGTGGTTTGTGCAGGATGCACTGACCTTTCAGGTGCCGGATGCATCTCCGGTTAATGCCGGCGAAAAGACGAAACTGGCGGTTTCTCTGGCTACCCGCATTCCATACATCATCATCGGCCCCAACTTCCCGCTGGTACAACGCACAGATGTCGAAAAAGAGGTAACCGTACAATGAGTATTCAGTTAGGCGTGACAATTTATTCGATGACCAATGAATGGTTATCCGGCCAGTACACCCTGCCCTCGCTCATCGACGAAGTGGGTAAGCGCAAATTAGGCCCGGGCCTTGAGATGATTGGTTTTCAGAGCTTGCGCGGCTTTCCCGGCAAGGTCGATAAGAAAGACATCAGCGATTTCTTAAATGCTGTAGAGCGAAACGAACTTCAGCTTACTTCATTAGCGGGTAATGCTGATATTGCTACTCATCCGAAAGCGTGGATGGATACCGATCAAAGCGTAGAGTTTATGCGCCCGCAAATTGAACTTGCCGGCGAAATGGGCTTTCCGGTTATGCGTATTCAGATCGGTCTGACCCCTGAGGTACTGGAAAAGCTGGAACCAATCGCCCGTAAAGCCAACGTAAAACTGGGTATGGAAATTCACGCACCTGAAGGGCCTAACACGCCAAAAGTAATGGCTACCCGTGAGGTGTACGAGCGTATCGATTCTGAATACCTGGGCTTTGTTCCTGACTTCAGTTCAAGTATGCGTGCTATTGCGCCGGGCATGATTGATAAACTTAAAATGGCCGGTCTGTCAGACGCAGGTGTTGCCTCGTTAACAGCGCACTGGAAGGCAGAAGGCACGCCGATTGAACGTTACATGGCATTTGCGGAAACGGCCAAAGCCGCCGGTGAACCAGAATTGCCTGTTGCCCAGGCCCGATTAATCTTCACTATGTTTGGCCGTCAGAAGCCGGAAGACTGGAAAGAACTGCTGGACCGCACAGTACATATTCACGGTAAGTTCTATGAAGTTAACGAAGACAACACTGACTCTCCGTCCATTGATTACGCGGCCATACTGAAAGTGTTTGCACAGGCAGACCGTGAAATTTCCATGTCCAGTGAATGGGAAGGTCATGCATTCTGGGATGCTGATGAAGTCAGCGCATTTGATATGGTCGAAAAACATCACAAGATGTGCCGCCACATCATCAGCCAGTACTGATCCTCATTTCTGAGCACTACTCAGCGTCGTTCTTTTTGCGTGGGGACGGCGCTTTTTTATTTCTGTTTTATTTACGGCAGACATAAAAAACCGCACCTGCTCAACTATCAGGTGCGGTTTCAACGGTTGTTATAACTTCAATCAGAAGCTATAACGGGCACTCAGTACAAAACGTCTGTCCAGTTCCTGAACAAAGAACGTGTTGTTTTGTGTACGGCCATACTGACGCTGACCTTCTTCCAGTAAGTTGATGACATCAAGGCTCATGGTGAAGTCATCAGTGAAGTCATAACTTACGTTCAAATCTAACTGCTTGTATTCATCAATGAACAGCGGGTTACGCTGTGACGATACAGAACGGTTAACTTCTGCCAGGAACGCGTCACGCCAGTTGTAAGCGATACGGGTAGACAGGCCATTCTTCTCGTAAATTAATACGAGGTTAGCACTGTCACTTAAGCCTTCCAGTGCGAACTGCTCAATGGCAGGGCTCGCACCTACATCGTAACCGATATCACCGTCTACGATGGTGAAGTTAGCCTGGTAGCCGAAGCCACTGTCGCCGAAGAAATGCTGCCATGCGAACTCGTAACCGGAGATACGTGCACTCTGGTTGTTCACAGGTTGAGTCACCTCAAACTGCATTTCCGGGTCACCGGCTTGCGGCTCAACGTTGTTTGAAGCAAATACTGCATCTGCGAATGCCTGACCTTCTTCGAACTCATCAGCACCACCCGGGAAGTTATCCGGGTTGGTTAACAGTGCTGTCATGGTAAAGAAGTTACGCTCTGTCACTTCTACACCACGGGCTTCCAGTTCAGCAATCGCTTCAGCAGACACGGTACCGGCTGCACCGGAAGTAGGGTCAAGCAGACCGAACAGACCTTGAGAAACCTGCTGTGTACCTACGAAGTTGTCTACGTCCTTACGGTAGTAACCAATAGACACCATAGACGCATCACCGTAGTAATACTCTAAAGACAGATCGAAGTTATTTGATTCCAGCGGATCCAGCGCGGCGTTACCACGGCTACCGGAACCTTGTCCGCCCAGGTAGGTAGGACGACCAGGCGCACCCACTGTAGTAGCAGTGTACATCTGGTTATAGGCCGGACGGGCCAGCGTCATGCTGTAAGAAGCACGGGCTTTCAAATCGTCAGTCAGGTTAATCGAGAAGTCGATATTCGGCAGGAACGCTTCATAAGAATGTTTCTGCGACAGTGCCTGCGTTTCATCACCCAGAACCATACGGAAGTCGTTGTCTGATACCCAGTTGATTTGCAGCGGAACGGTTTGTAAAGAAATCGACTCTACGTCTGTTTTCTCATAGCGTGCACCGACTACCAGATTAGTCTCGAAACCACCCAGTTCGCCGTCCATTGACGCCATACCGTATAAAGACAGAATGTCTTCTTTCACTGTGTTATCAGCAGAAGAAATCGCATTGAACGTATCCAGAGTGTAACCGTACATAGGCGCGATGGCGTTGACCAGCTCTACCGCATTACCCTTGAATGACACGCTACCTAACGGAATAGTCGTTGAACCGGCCGGAACAGCCATGGCGTCAGCACCAGCTACGCCAGTGATATTGGTATCTTCAAACGCACAGGCAGTACAGGTGATTTCCAGCAGACCTTCCGGAATATTACCTACATCAGCTACACCCCAGCCACCAAGCTGCGCTTCGGTCTCAAAACGGTTCTGGTTCATCTCAGTAGAGATATAACCTACACCGAAGTCGATTTTCACGTCTGCGCCCTGATCCCAGGTACCGTCAAAGCGGACCTGATCAACAGTTTGCTTCTGGTTAGATTCAATGGCACGGGCTACCTGAGGACCTACGTCCGGCATATCGAAGATGCCGTTATTGTTACCCTTAATTGAGTCGTCTACCACGATGCTCACTTGCGGGAAGCCTGAAGACATGTCAACCGTCTGCCAGCCAGCAGTTGCACCGGCAACGTTCATACGTACAACGTTTTTACCGGAAGGACCATCACCACCACTTGTAGCTTCTGATGACGCCACGTCGAAACGCAGGTTCAGTTCGTCTGACACCCACCAGTTCGCATTTAAGCCGAAAGAGTGCATTTCATCTTTCGCGGCCAGCGCCAGGTTCTGGAAGAAGAAGTCTTTACCGCCGTCGATGTCTTCACTGAAACGGATAGGTGTGGCAACAATGGGGTTACCATCGAATTCCATGTCAGTAAACTGACGGGCAAACCAGACACCATCAGTGATAGAGGTGGATTCCATGGTATTGCTTGCATAGGTCGCATCAGCAGTAATGGTCAGAGTATCTGACGGAGCGTATTGCAACGTAACCATACCGTTTAAACGCTCACGGCTGTCTTCGTTCACACCGTAACCTACGTTAGGTGGCATCGCCACCAGCTGACCTTCTTCCGGTGGATTGGTAACAGTTGCCCCGTCCACCAGACCAAAGGTACCCGGTGAAGTAGAATCCCAGTTAAACAGCTGATACTGAGACACGTTCATCACGCGGCTACCGGAATTACGTTCCTGATAAGAACCAAATACTGCTACACCCAGGGTATTGTCGTCGTTAGACCAGTTACCCATACCACTCAGTTCCGGCGTTACGCCGTCACCACTTTCGTCTTTCATTGCCTTAGCACCGAAAGACATGCGGTTTTCACCCTGAGACAGTGGTTTAATGGTGTTAATGTTAATCGTTGCACCGATACCACCTGACGGTACTGCTGCACGGCCGGTTTTGTATACTTCAATACCGCTTACACCTTCAGAGGCAAGGTTAGAGAAGTCGAATGAACGGGTAGAACCGGAAGCACCCTGGTCATCTGAGTTACCGGTAATTGATGCTACGTTTGCAGCCGGCATCTGACGGCCGTTTAACGTGATTAAGTTGAAGTTACCACCAAAACCACGCACGGTAACTTCAGAACCTTCACCGTTTACCCGGTTAATTGATACACCGGTAATCCGTTGAAGTGATTCTGCCAGGTTAGTATCAGGGAATTTACCCATGTCTTCTGCCGAAATGGCGTCAACAACACCAGATGACTGACGTTTCACGTTCATAGACTGAGACAGTGATCCCCTAACACCACGGACTTCAATCTGTTCCATTTCTTCCGGCGCTTGCTGAGCAAAGGCCTGTGACGCAACCACAACGCTTAGAGTACCTGCCACCGCGCATGACAGTTTTGATTTTTTAAACATTATTTGGTTTCCAATTGAGTTTTTGTGACACAAATGAAATGCATGTCCCTTACTGATCGCCCCGTGATATCGATGTCATTATGGTTTCACGCTTTGGCTCTCAGACCCCATCACACATTTCGCGTATCGGGCTATTTCTCTCTTTATCGCCCTTTTTGTTGCATTAAACGCTTAAAAGGTTAATTTAATGTAACAGGTAGGTTATATATTAAACATGCGTTTGATTGCAAGCATTTTGTAAAGGCACTTAACAAATGATATCGATAGTCATTTACATGTAATAAACTACCTGTACCCTTCTGTACTTTTCTCTGACACCGTTACTTCACTCTCTTCACTACACTGCCATTACCTTGAGTATTCGCCGGGGCGATAGGGACATTCCGGATAAACGATGCGGATTTCGTTGAAAGCCTCTTCGATGATGAGCAAAGATGAACGGATAATTTTGTTTTTCGAAAATCAGGGCAGGCTTTGTCTGTCCGTATCAGGAGTCCATTATGTTCGAACCGTTCAAGGGCAATTACGTCTGGAATCTGCAAGTTAATCTGGCGCTCGTATGCGGCGGCAATCACGGCGAAGTGGATGAAGCTTGCCGGCCTATTCTGGAGGCTGCCGCTAATGGCGAGGATGCCGGTACAGAATTGCTTTTTGACAGCTGGATTGCAGTGGCGAAGCAGGTCGAAGAGAACGCCCGCAAAGATGAAGAAGAAGGCTATTTGTTGTCTGCCGGAACAAAGTACGCCCGCGCATCCGGTTACTATCTGTCTGCCGAACGCATGCAATCCAGAGACTATGCTCCCCGCTGGGAAGCCTATGACAAAGGCCTTGCGCTGTACCGTAAACACGTAGAGTGCAGTGGTTTATATGTCGATTTTGTGGATATTCCTTACGAAGGCACGTCTTACCCCGCAATTTTCGTTCACGACGGCAGTGGCATTAAGCGTCCGGCGCTGGTTTCAGTAAATGGTCTGGACTCGATGAAAGAACAGGTGAACATGGCGGGTCATGGTAAATCTAACCTGGACCGGGGCATGTACACTTTGTTTGTGGATCAGCCCGGTACCGGAGAAGCACTGCGTAAACGCGGCCTGACTGCGGTGTACGATACAGAAAAGTGGGCAACACCGGCATTCGACTATCTGGCATCACGTGATGATGTGGACGCCAGTCGCATCGGCATTTTCGGATTATCACTGGGTGGTTATTACGCGCCACGTGCGGCTGCAAATGAACCCCGTTTTGCACTGTGCGCAGTAATGGGTGCTAATCATGTTTGGGGCCAGAGACAAAAAGAGCGCATGGAGCGTGAAGGTGAGAACCCTGTGCCACATTATTGGGATCACGTGCTGTGGGTATGGGGAAAGGAAAACCTTGATGACTTTATGGCTTATATGCCCAATGTGACACTGGACGGTCAAATTGAGAAAATGAAGATGCCGTTTCTGGTTACCCACGGTGAAGGCGACCGCCAGATTCCGGTAAGTAACGCCTATCGTTCATATGAACAGGCAGTAAACAGTGCACACCGCCATATTCGTGTATTCACCAAAAAAGATTTCGAAATTGAACACTGTGGCGCAGATAACGGTACCGGCATGCGGGATTACATTGCCGACTGGTGCGCAGCAGAATTTGAGAAAATGAAGTAACACGTTTTTAAAGCTGACGCCAAAAAACACACCGGAATCCTCTCCGGTGTGCTTGTTTCATCTGCCCACCAATTGTTTCCATCCTGTATCTGAGTTGTAAATAACCTTCATCCAATCAAGCGATTTCAAACCCGCTCCCCATCTCTCTACACTGCTTTTAAGTTAAAGAAATGATGGATTTACCATGAATATAGTTGGTTTAGACGAACTGGTATTCGGTGTTGACGACGTACAGGCTTGTTGTCAGTACCTCACCGATTACGGCCTTGTTCCTGTGGATGTATCTGATGAGGGTGGCCGCTTTGAAGGACAGGATGGCACCGCTGTTATCATCAGGCATAAAGATAATGCAGCACTACCTGCACCGTTACCTACCGCATCAATGCTGAGACAAACCGTGTATGGCGTAGATAACCAGGCCACACTGGATGCCATCAGGGCGGAACTGAGCACTGACCGTGAAGTGGTCACCGGTGAGGACGGTAGCCTGTCTACCGTGGACAACAGCGGTTTTGCGCTGAAGTTTCAAATCACCTGCCGTAGGGCGTTTACCGGTAAAAATGAGCAGATTAATTCTCCCGGTTTCGCACCACAGCGTCCGGTAAATGAACCCGGCGCAGATGACAGCTACGACATCATTCCTGCCAGCTTGTCTCATGTCGTTTATTTCGTTCCGAATATTAAAGAGGCAGAGTCGTTCTACATCGACAGGCTCGGGTTCCGGGTTGCCGATCGTTTCACCCAGTTAGGGCCGTTTCTGCGCCCGCAGGGCACCCTTGACCACCACTCACTGTTTCTCATTGATACCCCGCCGCATATGCAGGGTTGTGAGCATTTTACTTTCCACCTGGCCGGGCCTAACGAGCTGCTACTGGCGGGCAAACGTTTTCAGGATAAAGGCTACGAAACCTTTTGGGGTCCGGGCAGGCATATCTTCGGTTCAAACTACTTCTGGTACTTCAACAGCCCCATGGGTGTGCACGTTGAATACGATGCAGATATGGATCTGCATGATGACAGCTGGACGCCACGGGAAGCCATGGCCAGCGCAGATGCCTCGCAAATTTTCAATTTCACCCTGGTGAAAAAATGGATGCCCGGTGGCGATCCGCACTGATGGCATCACCCTGTGTGCGCTGGACGATATTCCGCTGAATACCAGTAAAGGTTTCAGCACCGGCGCACAGCAGGCAGCGTCTATTTTTGTTGTGAGAACCGGCCATAGCAGTATTGCTGCTTTTCGTAACAGTTGTCCGCACAAGGGCTACGAACATGCGTCCATGGCCTGGAAAAAAGATGCTTTTCTGGACGGGTCTGGCCAGTTCATTAAATGCGGCTCACACGGCGCACTGTTCGAACGCAACACCGGTTTATGTATTTCCGGCCCCTGTAAAGGGACTCACTTAACGCCGGTACAGGTAGAAATAAACAGTCACGGGGATCTGGTCTGGTACCCTGGCTCAGAAACAAAAAGAGCATGAACATGACATCATCAGTAAATAAAGTGCTAATTGTCGGTGGCGGCTTCACCGGAATGTCTACAGCCATTCTGCTAAGTAAACAGGGAATAGAAGTACACCTTGTTGAGCTGGATGAAAAATGGAAAACAGACGGTGCCGGTATCACAGTAAGCGGTCCGTCGCTGCGGGCCATAGAGCAGATTGGCCTGATTGACGAATTCCGCCGCCACGGTGCTATTTGCCAGAACGTCGACATGCTCACTGCAGACGGTACATTCCTGCGTCAAATTGTTACCCCTGCAGTCCCCGGCTCAAGTATTACCGGCGGTGGCGGCATCATGCGCCCGGTACTAGCCGGTATTCTGGCTGAAAAAGTGCAGCAAAGTGGCGTACATGTTCACCTTGGCTGCACCTACGAAACACTGACAGAGCAGGAAGAGGGCATTAAAGCCATTCTGACAGATGGCTCTGAGCATGTGTTTGACATGGTACTCGCGGCAGATGGTGTGTTTTCTAAAACCCGTGAACAGTACTTTGAAGGTGCACCGGTGCCTCAATATACGGGTCAGGTGGTGTGGCGCGCGGTGGTGGAACGTCACGGTCTGGAACGTCCGGCATTGTTTTACGGAAGCAACGGTAAACTTGGTTTTACCCCGGTATCATCCACCCACATGTACCTGAATTACACCGAACAACGGCCACAAAAGTCCCGCATCGCTGATGACGAACTGCTGCCTTACCTGCAGAACCTGATTGCGCCTTTTACTGCACCGGTTATTGAAGCTGTGAAAGCAGAACTCTCTGAGTCATCCAGTATTCTGGCACGCCCGCTGGAAGGGATGATCATGCCCCGTCCCTGGTTTAAAGGCCGGATATTGCTGATGGGGGATGCAGTTCATGCCACAACACCCCATCTGGCGTCGGGTGCAGGTATGGGCCATGAAGATGCTGTGGTGATAGCCGATGAAATTGCATCAGGTGGCACGGTAGAAGAGATCTTCACCCGCTTCGAGAATCGCCGCTGGCCCCGTTGCAGTATGATTGTGAATAACTCCCGCCGACTCGGTGAAATCGAGCAAACCGGCGGTTCAAAAGTAGAGCATATTCAGGTTATGGCGTTGACCATGAGCGCATTAATGGCGCCAATTTAACCCCTGCTTATTAGTAATACGAAAGCCTTAAGTAAAATAATGTTTTCTTTGTTGTAATCATATAGTTAAAAAATGATACTAGTGCTTTAGGGCTTTCATGCAGGTTTTCTCATGCGTTTAAACAGACTCGACCTCAATTTACTGGTAGCACTGGATGCCTTGCTGACCGAACGCAGTATTACGCTGGCAGCTGAACGTATTTGTTTGAGTCAGCCTGCCACCAGCGGTGCTCTGGCGCGGTTGCGGGAATTCTTCAATGACGATCTACTGGTGCGGGTGGGTGCGAAAATGCAGCCTACCCCGCTGGGAGAAAGCTTGGCCGAACCGGTTCACAATATTCTGTTGCAAATTCAGGCAACGGTAGAACGGGGCATTGAATTCGACCCGTTTACCTGTAACCGGAAGTTTAAATTTCTGGCTGGCGATTACAGCAGTACAGTGCTACTCACAGCAGTAGCCAAGCATATCAATACCCTGGCGCCGGAAATCCAGTTTGAATTTTTCATCCCCACCAATAAGCCCGGGGAAATGCTCGACCGTGCAGAAGTGGATTTTATGATCATGCCCACGTCGGTAAAGGTTGATCATCACCCTTCAGTAGAACTGTTTTCAGAGAAATTTGTCAGTATCGCCTGCGCACAGAACGATGCCGTGCACAGTAACATGACCATGGATGAGTTCCTGAACCTGGGACACGTTACAGTAAAATTTGGTACCAGCCGGGTAACCAGCCAGGACCAGGTACTGATGAAAGATCAGTGGCGGGTTGAACCTAATGTGGAAATTATTACTTCGACCTTTAACGCCATTCCCCAGTTTTTGCCCGGCACCGGCAGAATTGCCACGGTTTACCAGCATCTCGCAGAGCACTGGCAAAAACTCATCCCGATAAAAATTGTGCCGCTACCCAAACCACTGCCGGAAATCGCCTGGGCATTGCAATGGCACAAATACCGCGATCATGACCCGGCACTGGTATGGTTACGTGAGCAAATTATTACTACAGCCCGCGAAACCTTCGGCTGACCACAATACAAGCTTCACGGCGACTATCGGTAAAACAGATAGTCGCTGTTTACCAAATCAAATATTCCCTCAAAAGCCCCGCTGTTACACTTTCTTCACAACTCATTGCGGAGAAAAAACTATGCCGGGACATCAAGGCAAAATAGCAGTAATTACCGGCGCAGCCGGTGCATTAGGGCGGGAATTCGCTCTCGCTCTGGCATCACGGGGATGCGATATCGCCATAGCCGACATTCAGGATGCATCCGGCGTGATAGCAGAGATTCGTGCCACCGGTCAGCGGGCTTACAGTGAAATTGTTGATTTGTCAGACGCAGAACAGGTCTCGCAGTTTGCTGATAACGTGCTGAATGAATTCGGTCAGGTAGACATTCTGGTTAATAACGCCGCTTTTATGCCGGTAATACCCCTGGCGGAACTTGATTTAGCCACCTTCCGAAAATTTGAAGCCATTAACGTAGAAGCGGCATTCATTCTGGGCAAAACCTTCGGTATGGGCATGGCTGAACGGGGTTACGGACGCATCGTTCAAATCGCTTCCAGCACCACCGGCACGGCTATGCCCGGGTTTTCGGCGTATGTGACAACCAAGATGGCGGGGATTGGTCTGACACGCGCACTGGCAGCGGAATTCAGTTCTTCAGGTGTCAGAGTCAATGCCCTTTCCCCCGGACTTACCCGTACGCCGGAATCGGCAAAAAACTTACCCCCGCAGTTATTCGACAACGTGAAAAATAACCTGCAACTGATTAAGCAAACCGAAGAGCCTCAGGATTTAACCGGCGCATTATTGTTCCTGACATCGGAAGAATGCGGCTTTGTTACCGGGCAAACCATCAACTGCGACGGCGGCGTTAACTTTTAAGGAGAAGGCTATGAAACTGGCAACACTGAAAAACGGCACCCGCGACGGAACCCTTTTAGTGGTATCCCGTGATTTAACCCGGGCAGCAGACGTTTCCCATATTGCTAAAACCATGCAGCTGGCACTGGAAAACTGGGACGCGGTGCTTGCTGATCTCACCGCCATTTACGACAAGCTTAATGACAATACGGTTTCAGGCGCATTCACGTTTAATCCTCAGGAGGCTATGGCGCCCCTGCCCCGCTGCCACCAGTTCATTGATGCTTCGGCATTTTTAAACCATGGCAACATTATGGAAAAGGCCTTCGACCTGGATGTGAAGAAAGATCCAAACATCCCTATTCTTATTCAGCGTCAGAGCGATGACTTTATGGGGCCCCATGAAGATTATGCATTCCCTTCTGAAGAAGATAATGCCGATTTTGAAGGGGAATTTGCGGTGATTACCGGCGATATTCCAATGGGGGCGTCAGCCTCTGAAGCGCTGGACAAGGTAAGACTGATCACCATTTTAAATGACATGAGCATGCGTAAGCATCTTTTCCGTGAATTACAAATGGGCTTTGGCTTTATACTGGCAAAGCCAGCAACCGTGTTTGCACCGGTAGCGGTTACCCCGGATGAACTGGGGGATGCCTGGAAAGACGGACGTGTGCACCTGAACATGGAAGTGAGCCGGAACGGGGAATGGTTTGGTCACCCTAATGGCGGCGAAATGGACTTTTCTTTCGGGCAAATCCTTCAGCACATCACGTACAACCGAAACATCAAAGCCGGAATGATTTTAGGTTCAGGCACTGTTTCCAGTAAAGACTGGAAAGAAACAGGTTCTGCCTGTCTGGCAGAGCGCCGTGCACTGGACATTCTGGAATACGGTGAAGTGAAAACCGATTTTCTAAAATACGGTGAATCCCTCAGCTTCGACGTGAAAGATCACCTGGGTCAGAGCGTATTCGGCAAAATTGACCACATCATGGTAAAACCATGACCGCTAATGTCGCTTCCTTGTTCAGCGTTGAGAACAAACGCGTAGTGGTGACAGGTGCACTGGGCGGGATTGGCAGTGCCATTGCCCGTCTTTTTCTGGAGGCTGGTGCAAAGCTTATTCTGGCTGACCGTGAGCACAGCTTCCGGGAAACTCCGCCCGGTACAGTGTATATTCCTGCGGATTTCAGTGCTGAAGGCGGTGCTGATGCGCTCATCCAGCATATTCAGAATGCGCCGGTAGACATTGTTATTCACACCGCAGGCATTGAAGGTCATGTGGGAAGCATGGACGACTGCGCTGAGGCCGACTGGTTGCGTACCATGAGAATTAATCTGCTGTCAGCCCAGTTACTGTCTGCTGCCGCAGTTAAAGGCATGCAGCAGCGGGGTGACGGACGGTTAATTTACGTAGGCAGTATTGCGGGCAAACGGGGCACATCGGCCTTGGGGCTGTATTCGGTCACGAAGGCCGGACTGTCTCAGCTTGCCCGCAACTACGCGGTGCAACAAGGCAAATATGGCATTACTGCCAATTGTATTTGCCCCGGTCTTATTGATACGCCATTATCAAAACATCTGCAGGCGGACGCTGCGTTTATGACGAAACGTATGCAACAAACGCCACTTAACCGCCTTGGCTCAACAGATGAAATCGCCGCTACCGCACTTTATCTGGCCAGTGCAGCCGGTGGCTTTACAACAGGTCAGGATATTGTGGTAGACGGGGGAACACTGATCTCAGATTGTTAAGTGTTACCTGCCGGAAATACCGGTGTAGTCGTACCGTCATCATATCCATCGATTCAGAAGCTAATTAAAAAACCCCGCTACAGAAGGTCTGTAGCGGGGTTTTTAGTCTTGTCAATGAGCGGCGCTTTAAAGAGCCACTGACGACTGATTTAAAGCGCCATCGCCGTATTCACAGGGCGTACAGGCTTTATGAGCAACAGTGTCATTACACACATGGCGGCCGCCACTACAGAGAACACCATAAATGCGCCCTGAAAGTTATTACCGCCCACCTGCTGCAACACAAAGGAGAAGCTGACGGTAGACACAAATTGTCCGATAGCAAAGGTTGATTGCCAGATCCCGGTACCCCGGCCACGGAAGCTGAATACCAGAGGAGATACCGCCCAGGTTAGCATGGTAGGCAGCACCATGCCGGCACCGAACTGATTGATAAAGCCGGTGATGATTAGCATTAACGGAGTATCAGCCTGCGACATACCAAAGAAGCCCAGCGCCAGAATCGCAAACTCCAGCAGAATGAGTTTTTGTGTATTGAGCAGTTTGTGAATATAGCGGTAAGCAATCGCACCGGCCGGTACCCCAATACTTGCCACCGCCAGCATCAGACCAGCCTGTCCGGTATCCTGGATATCAAACGTCGCCAGTGCACTGCTTAACTGGAACTGAAGGATGTAGAACATCACACCGCCCACCAGCGTAAAGAAGCACACTTTAACCATGTGTGCCCAGGGGAACTGCGCACCGGGCATATCTGCCTGTGCCGGCGTTGCCGCGACTTCGGTCTCTGCCGCTTCCTGCTTGGTCACATCCCATGTGAATACAATCACGCCGATCATAAACAGGAACGCTAAACCGTAGATGGCAAACGGTCCCTGCCAGCCGTACTGCTGACCCAACCATCCCGCAACAGGAAACAGTAGCATAGCCGTCAGTGACGCCAGTGCCGCCTGACTGCCTAACCATTTGTCCCGCTGTGCTCCGGAAAAGTAATCACCGATAAGCGTTGTACTGCAGGTGATAATGACCGCTTCACACAGGCCAACACCAATGCGAGATAATAACAATGGCGGATAGGTGGTGATAAACAGAGGCAACACACCACATACTGAATATAAGCCAATTGCTCCGATGAGCAGCTTTCTGCGCCCTACTCTGTCTGCCATCCAGCCGGCCAGCGGCGCACCGAGAGCAATACACAAAGCCGGGATGGAGATAAGAATAGGCACCAGGTAATCTGCATGCTCAATATGCCCGAAGGCCTGCATAAGCAATGGCATGATTGGCGCTAACAACACGGCCCCCATCACTGTGAGTGTAATAGGAAGTATCAGAATAATTCCCTGTATCGTACCTGCCTTTCTGGTAACCATGTTGCGTCCTCCCGGAGCCTTTCCGTAGTAGAGTTGTTATTGTTTAATCTTTGCTGAACAGCATTTTTACGATTGTCATGAACTTCGCCGGAGACAGCGCCATCTTCGCGGCTCTGCGTAAGTCTCCGGGCCCCAGACGGGCAGTCAGTGGCATGGTGCCGAAGGTTTTGCCCCGTACCACCAGCTCATCATCTTGTGTATCAATGCTGTCAACTGTCATCAGTTCAGCATCGTTTTCGTCGAACAGTCGCACTGCACCGTCATCCGGCGCCTGTGTTCTGGCCTTCACGGTATTTTTGGATTTGCTTTCGCCGGTCTGGAACGTGCTGTCGAAATCCATGCCCAGATCTTCAAACATCACCATGGCAGCGGCGCGACCCGCCCCCACCACACCACCGGCAGGCGGCATTGACGGACCAACCAGATAAAGTGAATCGATACCCGGCACCTTAAACTGACCGAGATCCGGCGTAGGACGGTGCCCCACACTTTGATAGAAATACGGTGCAACCCCGTGCACATCACCTTCCACCATGGAGTTCGGAGAATTACGCTCCAGGTCCAGTGGCGTATAGAATTTATGAGCGATGATATTGTCGCTGTTGAGGTTCGACACAAACTTGCCCTGTTGCTTCTGGCGTTCTTCACCGTAAGCTTCACGAATGTCATCCCAGCGGCTGCTGCCACCTTCAAGCAGATTGAACGGCGCAAAACCGGTGCTGTGCCACATACCGGCCCCTTTGGGCACACGGGTAGGATCGGTTTTAGATTCATCATTACCGGCAGAGAACATCATGTCGGTGAGTTCACCCCGCTTAAGGGCATCGAAGTCACGCTGCATATCCGCCATGGATTCATGCTGACAAAGGGTAAGCATGATGGCTTTTTCCACGTCTTTTTCTGAAGTCCGGAATTGCACGGGTTCACGAAGATCGTAGTGAGAAACAAACAAACTGAACGCAGCCAGACTGGCATTTTCAGCACGCTTGAGTACAGGTTCAGATACACCATCAACAAACTGGCGGATTTTATGGGGATGCATGGAACCGATAACGGCGTCACGTGCCATGATTTTCTCGCCGGTGGTCAGTTCAACGCCTTTGGCTTTACCGCCTGACACCAGGATGCGCCTGATTTCGCTGTTATAACGAATTTCACCGCCGGTGGCTTCAATGGCACGGACCATAGATTCAGACAGCTTCCCGGAACCGCCCCAGGGTTGCGCCACACCGTAGGTATGCATAAGCGCCGTAAACATCACCGTACCCATGCCAGTGCCGAGCTCATCAGGCAACTGCAGGTTTTCAGACACCGCACGGGCAATGTGCATTTTGATTTTGTCGTGGGTAAACCAGGTGTTAATGATATCCATGCTGCTGCGTTGCATCATGTCCATCATCACACGGCCTTCTTCACTGCTGTCCAGCATAGCCATCAGCGCGCCAAGGGGAGGCTGAGGCTTATACATACCGGGCATGATCATTGGCAGCATGCTCTGGCCGAGTTCCACGAAACGACGGTACGCGTCAGCGTCGCGCTGAGAAATTTTCGCCATGCCTTCGCAGGTTTTATCCAGATCTTTGTAGGTCATCAGTGCAGACTGGTCGGCAAAAATAGTGGCGTGAGGTACGTCTGAATATTTGTAATCCATGCCGTACTTTTTGAACAAATCCAGTTCATCGTTGGTAATAAGCGGATTCGCCTGAATCATGATATGCACGCTGGAGTGCAGATCGTGGTGGTAACCCGGGGTCAGGATTTGCTGTGTGGCTGCACCGCCACCGGCGTAGTCATGGCGCTCCAGCAGCAGTACTTTCTTTCCGGCTTTTGCCAGATATCCGCACGTTGTCAGACTGTTATGGCCTGCGCCCATTGCGATTACATCAAAATCAGCCATTTTTTACTTCCTGTTAAGGGTGAACTTCCGGCAGAGGTTCACCGTTAATTTCTACCGGCGTTGCTTCTGTAAGTACAAAAACAATACGGCATACTTCGTTCTCAGACGGATTCCGCCAAAGATGGATAGTGCCCCGTTGCACTACGATGTCACCGGCATGAAGCAGAGTTTTGTTGCCATCGTCCAGCTCCAGTTCCAGCTGGCCCTGCAGCACAATGCCGTAGTCCAGACTGTTGGTGCGGTGAAAAGGCGACGCCGATTGCGGCAGCATGTCCACCACACGGATCACAGAACCGCCGTTCAATGTGAGTCCGGCATCACGGTAACGACCGTCGGTTTCATCATTGTTTTCCACCGGCAAATCAGGCGCTGTCCAGACAAGTGCAAACTCCGCATCACCGCTGGGAATTAATTTTGTTTCAAAAGCCTGATCGTCTTTGAAAATCGATCTGCCATTCTCA
>NZ_CFHOXV010000010.1:0-109996 GCF_984505615.1 Alteromonas sp.
CCAACCCCGTTATCGACATTTACTGTTGCAATAACGAGGCGGACCATACATTTTTATGTCTGCAGAAATGTAAACCTTCGTACTGTTCATTTCCCGGGCATAACCACCGGACGGATGTGTTAAACATGGTATTTACATTCCCGACTATGTTAAATTAGCGGCAAAAATAGAAGGACACGACAGATCCATGCATATCTCAGCACAGTTTGACAGCGGAAATATCCGTGTCATCGAAGCCGCCTCTCCGCAAAAAATCGTTCTTGGCATCAACAAAGACAATCAGTCAGATTTTTATCAGTGGTTCCATTTCCGTTTATTCGGGGAAGTATTCGAAACCCATCACATCACGCTCACTGATTTGGCTAAATCTGCGTATCCCGATGGGTGGAAAGATTACAATGTACTGGCTTCTTATGACCGCCAGAACTGGTTTCGCGTAGACAGCGAATTTGATGGTGATAATCTTTCATTCAGCTTCACACCGGAACAGCCAGCCGTCTATTTTGCCTATTTCATCCCTTACAGCTATGAACGGCATCTGGATCTGGTTCACGATGCACAAATGTCTCTGCGCTGCGAACACCGCCTGTTAGGCGAAACGCTGGACGGTCGTGACATTAACCTGTTAGTTATCGGTGATGAAGAGCCGGCTAAAAAGAAAATCTGGATCACTGCCAGACAACACCCCGGCGAAACCATGGCCGAATGGTGTGCTGAAGGACTGCTTTACCGCCTGCTGGATGAACAGGACGGTCTGTCCAGACAGTTACTGGAAGACGCTGTTTTCTATATTGTGCCGAACATGAATCCGGATGGTGCGGCACGGGGCCATTTACGAACGAACGCGGCAGGTACTAACCTGAACCGTGAGTGGGCAGAACCCAGCGCAGAGAAAAGCCCGGAAGTCTTGCATGTATTAAATGCCATGACAGACACCGGTGTAGACATGTATCTTGATATTCACGGTGACGAAGCATTACCGTACAATTTTGTCGCAGGCAGCGAGGGGATCCCTTGTTATTCTGCACGCCTGAAAGATCTGGAGGACACGTTCAAAGCAGCATTACTGTCTGCAACGCCGGAATTTCAGGACGAATATGGCTATCCTAAGGACAAGCCGGGTGAAGCAAACCTGACTGTGGCATCCAATGCTGTTGGTCAGAAATTTGATTGCCTTGCCTACACGCTGGAAATGCCGTTTAAAGATAATAATAATTTACCTGATCCTGTGTATGGATGGTCAGTGCAACGCTGCCGCCAGCTGGGAGAAGACCTTTTGATTGCCGTGCGTGCGGTAGTGTCAAAACTACGATAATAAAAACACGCAAAATAACAACAAAGTATTGAGGGGAACTCGTCTTGGAAGGCTTGTATAATTTTCTTGTGTCAATAGATGGCATGCTCGGGGGAGCACCTTGGTTCCCCTTCGTTCTGCTGGGTGTCGGTTTGTTCTTCACCGTGTACCTTAAATTTCCGCAAATCCGCTTCTTTAAGCATGCCTGGCTGGTCGTCACCGGTAAGTATGACAAAGAAGGCGAGGAAGGAGATACCACTCACTTCCGCGCGTTAACCACTGCACTTTCCGGCACAGTAGGTACAGGTAATATCAGTGGTGTTGCTTTTGCAATCTTTCTTGGCGGTCCGGCGGCGTTATTCTGGATGTGGGCAACAGCCTTTCTGGGTATGACCACTAAATTTGTAGAAGTGACACTTTCACACAAGTACCGTGTTAAAACGGAAGACGGCACCATGGCCGGTGGTCCCATGTACTACATGGACCGTCGTCTGAACATGAAATGGTTAGCCGTAGCCTTTGCTATTGCCACGGTGATCAGTTCATTCGGTACCGGGAACTTGCCACAAAGCAATGGTATTGCACAGAGTATCGAAGCCACTTTCGGTATTGATCCGGTTATCGTCGGTAGCGTGCTGGGTATTCTGCTGGCACTGGTTATCTTAGGCGGTATTCAACGTATTGCAGCATTTACGGCCAGAATTGTTCCTATTATGGCAATGGTGTATCTGATTGGTGCGCTGGCGGTAATTTTTGCTAACCTGGAAAATATCGGGCCGTCATTCGCTGCTGTTATCGGAGATGCATTTACCGGTTCCGCTGCTGCAGGCGGATTCCTTGGTGCATCACTGGCTTATGCATTTAACCGTGGTGTAAACCGGGGCCTGTTCTCTAACGAAGCTGGTCAGGGTTCTGCACCAATTGCTCACGCCGCTGCGAAAACCAGTGAACCGGCATCTGAGGGCATGGTATCTCTGCTTGAACCTTTCATCGACACCATCTTGATTTGTACAGTAACCGGTCTGGTTATCCTGTCTTCAGGTGTATGGAAAGAAAAGCATGAAAACGTGTTTGACCGCGCAGATATGTATTTTGTACAGGGCGTATATTCTGATGAACAGCCGCAGGATCGTGAAGCACTTTACAAATACTTAAACGGTGTCGACGGCAGTGGCGTTGAGGCTTATACCGGCCCGATTTCAGTGGTTAACGGTACGGCAGTCAGTGAGGGCTTCACCCTGATTAACTCCCGTTCTATTGCGGAAGACGTAACCTATTCACTGGGTGACGACGACGCTTACACCGGCACGCTGCAAATTAAGAATGGTAAACCGGTTAAAGACAACCTGGAAGTGCAGGGCAAGTCGCTGGTGCATTCTGCCGCACTGACGACCATTGCTTTCACCCGTGGCTATTTCGGTGACTTCGGGCAGTACATTGTATCTATTGGTCTGATGTTATTCGCTTTCTCCACCGCTATTGCCTGGTCGTATTACGGTGACAGGGCAATGACATATTTGTTAGGTCCCCGTTCTGTTATGCCTTACCGGGTGATTTACGTGGCTGGTTTTATCTGGGCTTCGTTTTCAGATACCACGCTGGTGTGGGCTTTATCGGCGGTCGCAATAGTTGTTATGACACTGCCTAACCTGTTTGGTATTATGATGCTGAGCAAGGAAATGAAGCAGACGGTGAACGAGTACTGGGCCAAAGTCCGGGACGATAAGTAAACCGTCAGCGTATTCCGGCTGACACTTATGTCAGCCGTCGAATTGAAAAGGACACATTGGTGTCCTTTTTTGTATAAGCGGGCCACATGCAGGGTTCCGCAATGAAACTTATTTAAGTACCAGTAAAACAATCCGGGAGCAATAATGGCATTAACAGATTGTCCGTCATGCAATAAAAAAATATCCGATAAGTCTGAAGAGTGCCCCCATTGCCAGTTCAGAGTGGGTGATGCTTCAGCTGAAGATGTGTTGAGAAAGCAGAGTTTGCAGCGCTACAAGAAAAAACAAAGTATACAGAATCAGTCACTGCTGGCTGTGCTGTTGTTTGTTGCCGGTTTCGGCTTTATGTACTGGGGCGGCACAAAGCCCGGTGATATTCAGCATAACCTGGCGATTTTAGCCGCTGTGGCCGGCTTTATGTGGTATGTTGTGAACCGTGTCAGATTAGTCATTATTAAACGTTTTTCCTCATGAATATAGATGCATTACTTGCCGCTATGACGCCGGATGTGTACGCACGTCTGCGTCAGGCAGTTGAAACCGGCAAATGGCCTGATGGCACTGTACTGTCTGAAGAGCAGCGGGACAGTTGCATGCAGGCGGTATTGTTGTACCAGTCCAAAATCGAAAAATCCTCCGAGCACATGACAATAAATGCGCAGGGAGAGATCGTGCAAAAAAATAAAAGAGAATTCCGTGATGCGTTGCAGGCGGAACAGGATGAAAACACCATAGCGCGGTTCAAACAGGATGATATTTAGTCGATTTTTTTCCCCGGCGCACACCAGTTCAGACCCGCAAAAACGACTTCAGGCCATTGCCGGATTATCGGTAAGTAAACCAGCAGAACGCTCGGCGTTGCATGAACTGGCTTTCAACGACAGTAACAGCGACGTGAGTCTGGCCGCACTGGAAAAACTGGATTCCTTTCCCTTGTGGATGAAAATGTCACAGACAGCCCGTGATGAAAAAATCCGGCGCCGTGCGGTTGCACGGGTGGAATCCGCCATTATTGATGCTGACAGTGCGGATATTTCTGCTGATGACCAGTATGAGTATGTACTGAAGCAGGCTCCTGCTGAACTGGCACGGAAGTTATTGGAATCTCCCCGCCGGGAAACGCTGACGGACGCTCAAATTTTTGCGTTACTGGAAAAAATCGGCCGCAGTGACTACACACGGGAGTTCTTTGGTGTATTTGCATCTGTGCCCATGCAAATGCGTATCGCAGAACAATGCGATGATGCAGTATTGCTGGGCCGTTTATTGAAAAAGACGGACGATGCGCAGGTACAGACGTTTATTCAGGATAAGCTGAGCGCCTTACAGGAAGCGGCAGAAAAGCCGGCCAGAACTGAGCAGGCTTATACGCTGGTGTTGTCAAAGCTGCAGGCAGTCACTGACCGTTTTGATTATGAAGATGTGGATGCACGTTTGCAGGCCTGTGCTGAAGAGTTAGATGCGCTGTCAGCGGATTTACCGGTTCTCGCTGAAAATGTTGTTGCAACGATCACTGAAAAGCAAACCCGTTTACTTGCACGCGCGGAGCAACACCGTGATCGTCTGAAGGTCGACTGGGATGCGCAACAAGCAGAAAGGGCATTGCAGCAGGAGTGGTTGTCATTCAAGGCTGCATTGTCTGCAGCGGAAGAAAAGGTTGCCTGGCTGTTTAATGAGCGTTTGTCAGAAGCAACACTCTCTGATGTTGAATCTGTCAATGATGCGGTAAGGGAACTGGAAGGCAAAGCTGACAGCTTCGCACAGTTAAAGCCTGCCGGGGAACGACAGGCACTGGCAGATACAATTAATGAGCTTGCCGGTAAACTGGATGCATTCTCAGCACAACAACAAATCGCCATACGGCTCAATGCGGTTATCAGTGATGCTGAGCGTGCCGCCGCGGATGCCGGTGGCGCAGAAAACATCGACGATGAAATGTGGCGTTCGCTGGCAGGCCGCTGGGCAGAACACAAAGAGTTATTGTTCCCTGTCGCGGATGCGTTAAAGCAACGCTGGAATGTACTGTCGAAAGCGAAGAAGCGTGAACAGACTCAGCGTCGTGTGGCTCAGGATAATACGCTTAAGCAGGTCCGGAGATTATCATCTGTTGTCAGTAATCTTATTGAAACCGGACGTTTCAGAGCTGCCATGGCGCGGTTCACGGAACTTCAGGCTTTATATGATGCACTCGGTGAGACCAACCGGCTCTCCGTTGAGCGCAAATACGGGCAGCTCACTGAAGAGATAGCCCGTCTTGAGGGCTGGCAAACCTATCTGGCTGCGCCGCGCAAACCGGCCATGCTGGAAGAAGCACGACAGCTCGCAGCTACAGCTCCGTCTGATATTGCTGCCAGAGCGGCAGCTATCAAACAACTGCGTAAACAATGGCAGTCGCTGGCAACCTCTCAGGATAAGGATGAAGCAGACATCGCCTTTGACGAAGCGCTGGAACAGGCTTTTGCGCCGTGTCGTGCCCACTATGCTGAACAGGAACAGCAGCGACTCGCTGCCCAGCAAAAGCGGGAAGGGTTGATCAGCGAGTTATCATCACTCACACCGGCTTGTAATGACCCCGCGTCACTGGCTAAACAGCTGGATAAATTGCGTCAGCGCTGGCGCGATGCCGGTGCTGTAGACAAGCCCGTGTATGAGGCGCTCAAGAAACGTTGGGATACTGCGCTGGCGCCACTCAGTGACAGCGTCAATCAGTGGTTTAATGACAACCGCGTGCGCAAGCAGGCCATTATTGAACAGGCCCGTTCTCTGGCGTCTCAGGAAGACAGTGCTTCTGTGTCTGAACAGGCTAAAGCTCTGCAAGTAGAATGGAAAAATACCGGTCATGCCGGCAAGCGTCATGAAAGTCGTTTGTGGCAAACCTTTAAAAGCATCAATGATGAGCTGTTCGCCCGAGTCAAAGAGCAGCGGGAGGCCGTTGCGCAGGAAGAAAATGCACAGCTGAATACATTGCTTGAACAGGTTAAAGTAGCTGGCAAATCAGTGAAACAACACCCGGAAGAAATGGATGCGGCACTGGTACCTGTGGTCGAAGCGATGCAGACCCTTGACGCAAAGAAACAGGCGGTGGTGCAGCAGCGTATTGACCGGCTTCGCAAAAACGCGCAGCAGCAGGTTCAGGAGCAGGCGCTGGATGATCGTAAAACAGCCATGTTGTCATTGCATGATGTGCTGAAAAGCTGGCTGGCGAATGATGCTCTACCGGTGGATAGTGATGCCTGGGCTTCATTACCAAAAGCATGGCGTAATGCACTGACAGGTCAGTCTGTTGCAGATAAATCCCGCGACTGGTACACCCATGTGCTTGAGCTTAAATTAAATATTGATGCAGCACCGTCTTTGCAGGCGGAGCGTCGTAACGTGCAGCTTGCGCTGATGACAGCGAAGCTGGAAAAGGGCGATGATATCAGTTTCAGTGAGGCCCTTTGTGCATGGCTTGGTCACGGAAAACCCGGTGATGCTGAGTTCCGGCGGTTACTGAATATCATCGGTAAGGTGCAGGAAAATGCCGTGTTACTGAAAGAGGTCGTGTAGTGCAGGTGCAACTGGAATTTGTGTTCGATACGGAACCGGACGCTTACCGTTTCTTAAATACAGCGAAGCATTTTGCTGCAAAAGATCTCATCGTTAAACGGGGCAGGTCTTCACAGCATGTGTTGATCCGCTACCGTTATGCTGACGGAGAATTTGATGATACGGCAGCAAAGCTTGACGATTTGGCCCGTGACATGGGCGGTGAAGAGTTTTCCGGCTGATAAAGTACCCGGATAAAACAGGGAGCCGGATTTTCCGGCTCCCTTTTATCTTAATACGTTTTCTTACCTGCCAGCTTGCCGGCAAGCATTAAAAAGATAATGTTGCCCGGTAACCCGCATATTTGCGGATGTTTATGACCCTGTCACCATCGAGCATAAGATACTGGCCCTTAATGCCATGCAACGTGCCCGTGAATGCAGGGGTTTTGTCCAGATTAATTGATTTGATTTTTACCGGATAGTTATCCACCGGATAGTGGATAGAGACCGCTTCTGCAGTGGTTTCGCTTACCGCATCAAGCCCGTGTTCACGGCGTATATCTTCCAGACCATCAGCGATTTTCTCCATCAGACTGGCTTTCAGAGCCGGTAAATCTGCCGCTTCCGCTTCGCCTTTCAGCATTGTCCGCCAGTTGGTTTTATCCCCGATGTGGGCTTTACATAAGGTTTCCACCAGACCACTGGTCAGGCGGTCTTTGACACGAAGAAAAACCATAGCCTGACTGGCGCCCTGGTCCATCCAGCGGCTGGACACCTGATCAGATACATGACGGGTAATGCCAACCTTCAGATTGCCGGTATTCGCCAGATAAACAAAGTGGTCACTCAGACAATGGCTTTCTCCCCATTCCGGCTCCCTGCAGGTGCCTTCTTTGTAATGGCAAAGTTCAGGTTTGATAATACAACTGTCGCATTGAGCCAGGGTGATCAGGCAACGGTAGCAGTAACCCTGATTGAAACTTTTTTTGGTTTTCGCATCACAATGAACACAGCGGATTTCACCTTCTGTGGTCAGCGTAATTTCTTTCCCGATGAGACTGTTCATATCTACCGTCTCATCACCCAGCGGTAATGTGTAGTGGACAAGATGACTGGTATTAACGGTTACCTTCATCTTGCCAAGTGCGCCTGTAAATGATTGCATGTTTACTCTTTTTTTATTCGCTTAGCTCACCACGTAAACTGGTCGTCAGCTTTGATTTAATCTCTTCATAACTTAATGACTGGCTGAGCAGATAGTGCAATTTGGCAAGGGCTGCTTCCGGCGTCATGTCACTGCCGGACAGTACGCCGGCTTCTTTTAAACTGTTGCCCGTTGCATAGCCACCCATATTCACCCGCCCCCGGAGACACTGTGTGCAGTTAAGTACAACGATTTCCCGGTCTGCCGCGTACTTGAGTTGTTGTAACAGAGCAGGCTGTTGTGGTGCGTTGCCTACGCCGTAACTTAACAGAATGAGTGCATTAACCGGCTGCTGCAGCGTGTTTTTAATTACTTCCGGTGAAATCCCGGGGTACAGGCTCACCAGACCGATGGGTTGTGATTTAACACGGCAGACTTTCAGTGGTGTTGCTGCCGGTTTGGCCAGTTCTCCGGCTTTGACACGGATATTAATACCGGCTTCCAGTAACGGCGGGAAGTTCGGTGAGTCAAACGCATTAAAACCGTCAGCATCGACTTTACGGCTCCGGTTTCCTCTTAAAAGGCGGTTGTTGAAGAACAGGCTGACTTCCGCAATGGGATAGTTCGCCGCGACGTAAAGGGCATTGAGCAGATTAACCTGACCGTCAGAGCGCAGTTCTGCCAGCGGAATTTGTGAGCCGGTAACGATAACCGGTTTACTCAGATCCTCCAGCATAAAGCTGAGGGCAGATGCCGTGTAAGCCATGGTATCCGTACCGTGGAGAATAATGAATCCGTCATATTTATCGTAATTATCTGCGATATCATCAGCGATACGCTGCCAGTCTGACGGATTCATATCAGAAGAATCAATCAGGTTGTCATACTCATGCAGAGTATATAAAGGCATTTCAGGACGATGAAACTCAGGCATGTTGGCGAGGGTGTTGCCAAGGAATCCCGCTGCGGGCACATAGCCTTGTCTGGAAGGTTTCATCCCGATAGTACCGCCGGTATAGGCAATGTAAATATGTTTTCTCATAGGGACTCCTGTTTTTAGCGGCGTATTGTAACAGGCTGGCAGGGCAAGTCATCATGTGCCGCCGCGAATAGAGGCGGCCAGGGTGATTGATTTGTCTCACATGTCTGATTAATAAAGGTAAGACGGACATAATTCATGCTTGCTCCGCAAAATTATCAGGGCATAATTAGAATAGATCGCTCAGACAATATACAGCCTTTAACGGGCCGGTCTGAAACCGTTTATAAAATCATAAAAAATACAGCAGTACGGTTATTACTATGCAAAGTAACACAGGAAGTTTGGTCTGCGTGGGGCCGGGAATGACCCTTGGTGCTCATATGCCGCTGCGCTGCCGCAGTCACATCGAAAACGCTGATGTGGTCTTTACCAATTGTCACCCTCTGATGGAGCAATGGGTCAGCACCATGAACAAAGATACCCGTTCTTTACAGCCACTTTATGCGGAAGGTAAAGATCGCCGTGACACTTATCGCGAAATGGTCGCAGCGATGATGGCGGAAGTGACTTCGGGCAAACGGGTGTGCGGTGTCTTCTACGGGCATCCGGGGGTATTTGCTCAGGTGCCGCATACGGCTATCGCTCAGGCAAAGCAGGCAGGCTTTCGTGCGCACATGGAGCCGGGCATTTCTGCTGAAGACTGCCTGTATGCTGATATGGGCATCGATCCCGGTGCCTATGGCAGTCAGCATTTTGAAACCACTCAATTCATGATGTTCTCACGTAATATCGATACTACCGCGTATCTCTTCCTCTGGCAGGTCGGTCTGGCAGGGGACTTATCCATCACAAAAAAATCAACGTCGGTGGCTCAGCGAAAAGTACTTACTGATCTGTTAATTGATGATTATGGCTATCCGCCGGAGCACCGTGTTGCGTTGTATGAATGTCCTGTGGTGATAACGGATAAAACCAGAATTGAATGGCTGCCTTTGAATACGTTACACGAAGCCGCGTTGTCCTTGATTACCACCCTGGTGATACCACCATGCAAGCGATTAATTAAAAACGAAAAGATACTAAATAAACTCAACTCACTCTCATCTGACAAGGAAGCAACATCATGAATAAGACCATAGAAATACTCGCTGCACTGGCAGAGGATGTCACCCGTTCTGTAGATCAGTTATCACCGGAAGAAATGGCAGATATCGCACGTTTAAAAGCAGAAACTGTTAGAATGAACCCGCTGATGGCTATCGTGGAGCCTACTGATCCCGACGAGCCTTCACGGGAACCGGAGCGTGAGCCCGACAGAAACCCGATTGTGGCGTAACTGCTGCAACGGATAGTTGTTTAATACTGAGATTGCTGAATGCGCTGTTATCTTTTCATTTTGTTGTTTTTTCCTTTCGTCTGCACAGCAGCGGATGATCATGAAAGACTGCAGCGCATAGAATCCCTCGCTTTGTCTGACTGGGATACGGCAAAAATCCTCCTGAAAGAAGTTAACCCGGAGGTGCTTGCACCGGCAGACAAACATTTTTACCGCTATTTATCCATTTATCTTTCTACGAAAGATACGCCTCTTGAAACTGTTGTCGGTCAGTACAAAGGGCTTTACCGCACGCTGCCGGATGAGGCGGTAAAAGTTAAAGTCGCTAAATCACTGCTGGCACTGGAAGCCTACCTGAACGAATGGGACCATGCGTTCGGCCTGGCAAAAGATCTTGAAGCACAAATCAGCCGGCTTAATGACGTACAGAGTAATTTGTCCGCCTGGAAGGGTATGGTGGTGTTTTACAGCCAGGCCGGTTTGTATGATATGGCGTCTGATATGGTGGGGAAAATCCTTGCAACAAAAGAGGCTGGAGATGATTTGCGTTGTTTCGCACTGTCGCTGGGTGAAGAAATAAACCTCCATAACAACACGGCGTCTGAAAAAGGCTTTAATCATGCGATTGATGTCTGCAGACGGGCAGGGCAAAACTACTACATCGCTTTCAATTACGTCCATCTGCTTGATTTATATGTAAAGGAAGAGGCTTTTAACAAAGCACGCATTATTGAGAAGGAAGCTACCTGGCGGGTAAACGAGAGTCAGTTTCATCATTTGATGGCCGGTTTCAGTTTATCGCTGGCAGAGATGCGCCTAAGCGAAGGTAAAGTAGAAGATGCTGAAGCACTGGCACTGGGTGTGATTCAAAAGGATATCCGTGAGGAATTTAAAGAGGCTCTGCGGGATGCATACCGTATCCTCGTCGGGATAGCCGTTGAAAAGCAGCAATATCAGAAAGCGTTTGATTACATCAGCAATAAACAACGCATGGAAGACGCGTTGCATTCAGAACAAAGCATTAAAGAGCTGGCATTTCAGAAAGCCATGTTTGATTTATCCAGTAAAGAAAACGAAATTCTCCTGCTGGACAAACAAAACAAGTTACTTCAGGCGGAAGCGAAATACAGCAGCCAGAAAATGAAGACCACGGTACTGGCCCTCTCGCTGGTGTCAGTAATGGGTGTTGCTTTGCTACTGTGGAGCTACCGCAGCCGCAGGCTTGCCAGACGCCTGCGCTACCTGGCAACCCGCGACAGTCTTACAGGTGTTTATAACCGGGGTTACTTCACTGACCTTGCTGCAGAAATACTAAAACGCTGCCAGAAAAATGAAACGTCTGTGGTGATGTTACTGCTGGATCTGGATTTATTTAAAGGTCTTAACGACACCTACGGTCATCAGGTGGGAGACTGGGTTTTGCGGGAAGTGGCCCGTGTTCTTAAAAATTGCTGTCCGGAGAAAGGTCTGGTCACCCGCATGGGCGGAGAAGAATTTGGAATTCTGGCCGAAGGAATGACAACAGAGCAGGGATTCGAACTGGCGGAACGCTGCAGGCAGGCCATTGAAGAAATTGATTCCGGGATATCCGGTCATAAGTTTACTGTATCAGCCAGTTTCGGGGTCAGCAGTTCATCGCAGGTAGGATATGGTCTGGATAACCTGTTTTCGGCTTCGGATCTTGCGCTTTATCAGTCTAAACGCTTCGGCCGCAATCAGGTTTATGAGTACAGTCATTCAATGAATTAAAAAACCCGGCATTTGCCGGGTTTTATATAATACTTAGCTGAGAGTTACTTCACTTCTTTACCGGCTGCCTGCTGGTCTGCATGGTAGCTTGAGCGAACCATAGGACCGCATGCTGCGTGCACGAAGCCGATATCTTTCGCGTAGTCGCCAAGAGCATCAAATTCGTTCGGGTGCACATAACGTTTCACCGGATAATGGTGACGGGAAGGCTGCAGGTATTGACCCAGAGTCAGCATGTCCACATCGTGAGCACGTAAATCACGCAATACGCCTTCAATCTCTTCGTTCTCTTCACCCATGCCCATCATCAGGCCGGACTTGGTTTTCACGTCAGGGTGCTGAGCTTTAAACTTCTTCAGCAGATCCAGAGACCACTGATAGTTCGCGCCCGGACGGCATTCGCGGTAAAGGCGTGGAATGGTTTCAAGGTTATGGTTGAATACATCCGGTACACCGCTTTTGAAAATCTCCAGTGCACGATCCATACGGCCACGGAAATCCGGTACCAGTACTTCAATGGTGGTTGACGGACTGTGTTCACGTATTGCATTAATACAATCAACAAAGTGCTGAGCACCACCGTCTCTGAGATCATCACGGTCTACTGAAGTAATCACCACGTATTTCAACTTCATTTCCGCAATGGTCTTAGCCAGTTTTTCCGGTTCTTCGGCACTGGGCGGTAATGGTTTTCCGTGAGCGACATCGCAGAAAGGGCAACGACGGGTACAAATATCACCTAAAATCATGAAGGTGGCAGTTCCGTGGTTAAAACACTCAGCCAGGTTAGGGCAGGAGGCTTCTTCACATACGGAATGCAGTTTGTTTTTACGCAGCGTCTGTTTGATTTCGTCAATACGATCAGTTGTACGGGGAAGCTTAATCTTGATCCATGACGGTTTACGAAGCATCTCCTCTTTTTCGGTAGGGACGATCGTAATCGGAATATGTTTTACTTTCTCATCATCGCGGAGTTTTACCCCGGCTTTAGGACGTGCGTTACTCATCAAAACCTTCTTTGTTTATGACTTCCTGAATATTTAGAATATTCAGAAGGTGTTGCGTGAGAGCCGGGCCTGCAATTTCCAGCGAATCAGGCCCTGCTAACCGCGCAGTATCAATCATCTCCATGCCGGCATAGCCGCAGGGATTAATCCGGTTGAACGGAGCTAAGTCCATATTAACATTGAGTGCGAGTCCATGGAATGAACAACCTTTACGGATCCGTAATCCTAAAGAACACACCTTCCGTTCATCAACATACACACCGGGGGCATCTTTCTTAGCACGGGCTTCTACACCGAAGTCTGCCAGTAATGCAATCACGGCATCTTCCATCGCCGTCACCAGTTCCCGCACACCCAGTTTTCGGCGCTTAATATTCAGCATCAGGTAAATAACCTGCTGACCGGGACCGTGGTAGGTAACCTGACCGCCTCGGTCTACATTGACCACAGGAATATCTCCCGGCATCAATATGTGTTCGGCTTTACCTGCCTGACCCTGGGTAAACACAGCGTCATGCTCTACCAGCCAGATTTCATCGGTTGTGTCTGCGTCACGCTCATCGGTGAACGACTGCATTTTTTGCCACACCGGCAAATAAGACTGGCGGGCTAACTGACGGACTATTACGGGATGATGTGTTGCGGTCACTTACAATACAACCCTGACCAGTTCAATTTTAGCCAGCTCGGTATAAATGGTTTCCATGTGCTCTTTACTGGTCACACGGACACTCACCGACACAGAATGGTAATTACCTTTAGCACTGGGCTTAACGGTAGGCGTGTAATCTCCCGGCGAATGCTGCTGCAGACAGGTAATTACCTGCTGCGGTAAATCTTCATGGGCTACACCCATTACTTTAAATGTCTGGAAACAGGGAAAATCCAGCAACTCATCGAAACGGGTATCCATTACGATATCCTTACTTCTTTATATAAACAAAACGGCCAGATTATAACAATCTGGCCGCTGATCAACTAGCACTACTGACCGGTTATTCGTCCCAGCCAAGCTGCAGCATGACATAATCAACCATACGATCGAAGAAACCACCTTCATTCACTTCCTGCAAAGCAACAAGGGGATAGTTGGCAACGTCTTCGCCGTCCAGTTGCAGGTAAAGTGTGCCAACCACCTGGCCTTTTGCCAGTGGCGCTTCCAGTTTCTTATCTAACTCAAAGCTGGCTTCCAGGTTACCTGCCTGGCCACGGGGAATGGTAATGGGGGTAGATTGATTAATTCCAAGGTCTACAGTTTCACGGTCACCCATATAAATGCGGTGAGCAACGAAGCTTTCACCGGCTTTATAAGGGGTTACAGTTTCATAGAAACGGAAACCGTAACGTAATAATTTTTTGTTTTCTTCTTTTCGGGCGCGTTCACTGTCTGTGCCCATCACTACAGAAATTAAACGCATATCACCTTGTTTGGCCGAGGTAATGAGGCTGTAGCCGGCATCAGAAGTGTGACCGGTTTTAATGCCATCCACATTCAGGCTCTGATCCCACAGCAAGCTGTTACGGTTGTACTGTTTGATACCGTTGTAGGTGTACTCTTTTTCGCTGTAAATCGCGTAGATTTCCGGCGTCTCAGCGACCAGCGCCTGAGACAACAGTGCCATATCCCGTGGTGTTACATAGTGATCGGGGTCGTGCAGGCCGTGGCTGTTCACAAAATGTGAAGAAGACATACCCAGTGCCTGCGCGTGGGCATTCATCATGCTGGCAAAAGCACTTTCAGAACCGGCAATATGTTCAGCCATAGCAACACAGGCATCGTTACCGGACTGAATGATGATACCGCGAACCAGGTCGGCCACTTTTACCTGTGTACCCACTTCAATGAACATTTTTGATGATTCCGGAAAATTCTTTGCCCATGCATTCTCAGAAATGGTTACTTCATCGTCCATGCTGATATTGCCGGCTTCCAGCTCTTTTCCGATGACATACGTCGTCATCATTTTAGTCAGACTCGCAGGCGGCAACTGCATGTCTGCATTTTTCTCTGCGATAACCTGGCCCGTTTCGTTATCCATCAGCACGAAGCCTTCAGCGGCAACACTTGGCGGCGGCGGGATCACGACGTTGGCGTGGACTTTGGCAACATAAGACATGCACATCATGATAAACATGGTGAGCATGAAAGACGGTTTAGCGCGATTTATAATTTTATGCATGGGAATATCAATTACCGTTTTTTATTTAAGACAAACTGTTTTGAATTTTAACGTAAGCAACAAGCATGGACCAGAGTCAGTGCAGCTTTGTTCCTTATATAAAGAGCAAAGTGATTCAGATGCTGATTTGTACCTTAAAAGTCTACCGGATTACAGTGTTGCTGACCGATTTACCCGGCAAATCCACAAGTTCGGCAGATGAATGCCATATTTACAGGTTGCCGCCCACAGTATAAGCACCGGGATAGCCATTTTTCTGCAAATCATCTAACAGCATTTTTGCCTGAAAGCGGTCAGCCAGCGGGCCCAGCCGTAATTTGTAGATATTATTAATCAGCGGTATTTCAGCAGGCACCTGATAAAGTTGGGACAGGACGGTAGATACTGATTTTGCACGTTCAGGATCACTTACTGCGGCGACCTGAATATAAAGCCCGTTGTCATCTGCAGAAACCGGCTCAGCTTCCGGCTCTTCAGGCAGTGGAACAATACCGGCATATTGTTCATAGCTGACAGTAGGCTGATTGCCCACCGTCACCTGATTGTTCTCATCAAAATGAATGACTTCCAGCTTCACCTTTGCCGTGCCGTGCTGCTGGTAATCCAGCTTTTTCGCTGCGGCATAAGACAAGTCGATAATCCGGCTGGAATGAAAGGGACCACGATCATTTACCCGCACAATGGCTGTTTTGCCATTACTCAGGTTAGTCACTTTAACAAATGAGGGCAGCGGCAAGGTTTTATGTGCCGCTGTCATTGCAAACATATTGTAGGTTTCACCGTTAGAAGTGAGGTGCCCGTGAAACTTCTGGCCGTACCAGGAAGCCAGCCCGGTTTCCACAAAACCTTTACCGGATTGCAACGGAAAATATCGTTTACCCAATACTTCGTAGGGGCGGCTGTTCCATTCACGGTAAGGTTCGTATTGCGGATCTGCGTCTGTGTAATCCGGCTCGTCATACACAAACGTGGGGGCTGAATCGCTATGCTGGGCATAGCGACCTGAAGACTGGCAGCCGCATAACACGACTGCACATAGCAGTAAGATACAGTATTTAGCGCACATAACCGGTTATCGGGATAAGAATCTTTTTTGTGTTCCGATTGCCATCAGAATGCCAAAACCTGCCATCAATGTCACCATTGACGTACCGCCAAAACTAACCAGTGGCAGTGGCACTCCTACTACGGGCAGTAAGCCTGACACCATACCCATATTTACAAACACGTAAACAAAGAAGGTCAGGGTTATCGAACCCGCCAGTAACTTACTGTAGGCGTCCTGAGCACGGTTGGCAATGATCAGGCCGCGAATAATGATAAACAGGTAAATCGCGAGCAATCCTATGACGCCGGTCAGACCGAATTCTTCACTGAAAACTGCAAAAATAAAATCGGTGTGACGTTCCGGCAGAAACTCAAGCTGTGACTGGGTTCCCTGCAACCAGCCTTTGCCCTGAAGGCCGCCGGAACCAATGGCAATTTTAGACTGGATAATGTGATATCCGGCGCCCAGAGGATCGGATTCAGGGTTTAGAAATGTGATTACCCGCTGTTTCTGATATTCCTGCATCAGAAAAAACCACATTACCGGTGCAAACGCACCACCCATGGCGGCAACAATACCAATAAGACGCCAGCTCATGCCTGCCAGAAAAATAGCAAAAATACCCGAACTGGCAATGAGTAGTGACGTCCCTAAATCCGGTTGTTTAGCGATGAGGATTGTGGGTACGATAACCAGAGTAAAGCCGATACCAATCTGAATAAGACGGGGGGGCAGGGTAAATTTACTGATATACCACGCCACCATCATGGGCACGGCAAGCTTCATCAGTTCCGATGGCTGAAAACGAACAAATTTGAGGTCAAGCCACCGCTGGGCGCCTTTACCCACGTCGCCGAATAAAAGCACAGCAATCAGCATCAGTAAGCCTGCAATGTACGCATAAGTGGATAACCGCCGGTAGGCCATAGGCGGCACCTGCGCCATAACGCACATTACACCCATGGCAATACCGAGACGGGCAAACTGCCGTTCCATCTGGCCGGGATCCTGACCGGAGGCCGAATAAAGGGTATACAGGCCGACCACCATTAAAACCAGCAATCCCAACAACAGCCAGCCGTCAATATGAAGCCGTTCGAGCAGAGTAGACTGATTTTGCTTTATCGTTGTACGTTTCATTCAGCCTGTTCCTTTGACGCTTGCTCCGGCGGTACGTAATCAGGCTGCATAAAGTCCCGTTCGCGGAAGAAAAAGTCCATAACCTGACGGGCTACCGGCGCGGCATTGGAACTGCCGCCACCGGCATTCTCAACCACAACCGCCACAGAGACTTCAGGTTGCTCGTAAGGGGCGAATGCCACATACATGGCATTATCACGAAGATGTTCAGAAACCTCTTCTTCATTGTAAGATTCGTTCTGGCCAACTGAAAAAAGTTGTGCTGTACCGGATTTACCTCCGGACTGGTAAGGGGCATCAGAGAACGACTTACGGCCGGTACCTTCATCGGAATGATTAACATCGTGCATGGCACTGAGCATTAGATCCCAGTTTTTTCTTTCTTTCACCATAATCGGACGCATGGTTTTTAAAGGCTCCTGCGTGACCTCGCCATTTTCATTCATGAATCCCATCATAATTTGCGGAACAAACCGTTCGCCGTGGTTTATCAGTGTATTTATTGCCTGATTCAGCTGGATCGGTGTCGCGGTCCAGTAACTCTGGCCAATCCCTACAGGAATCGTATCACCGATGTACCAGGGCTGATTAAAACGGGCACGTTTCCAGCCCCGGCTTGGCATATTGGCGTCGGATTCTTCGTATAAGTCTACGCCGGTGTAATCGCCGAAACCGAATTCAGACATCGCATCACTGATGCGGTCAATGCCGAGCTTGTAGGCAAGGTCGTAGTAGAAAGTATCGCAGGACATCATAATGGCCCGCTCAACATTCACTTTCCCGTGCCCCCATTTTTTCCAGTCTCGCCATACATGGCTTACGTTGGGGAGCTTGTAACGTCCGGTGTCATTAATCGTGGTCTTCGGTGTAATGACACCGTCCTCAAGGCCCACCAGACCAAGCAGAGGCTTGATAGTGGAAGCCGGCGGATACTGTCCCTGCGTAGCGCGGTTAATCAGAGGGCGGTCAGGGGAATTCAGTAAGGCACTGTAGTTCTTGCTGCTGATCCCGTGGACAAACAGGTTAGGGTCGTAACTCGGACTGGAATACATGGCCAGTACACCGCCGGTATCAGGCGCAGAAACGACCACAGTGCCCCGCTTACCATCCAGCGCTTTTTTTGCAGCCAGCTGCAGGGCAAGATCAATATTCAGCACAATGTCTTTACCGGGCACTGGCGGATCAACACTCAACGTACGGATTATCCGTCCCTGACTGTTCACTTCTACCTGCTGATAACCGACCTGGCCGTGTAATTCTTCTTCATGGTATTTTTCGATACCCAATTTACCGATGTCGTAGGTCGCAGCGTAGTTATCTTCCTGACCGGCTTCCTGCAATTTCTGTAAATCTTTCTTATTAATTTTTGCTACGTAACCAAGTACGTGAGTCAGCGTTTCACCGTAGGGATAGTAGCGCGAAAGACGGGCTTCCACAGAAACACCCGGAAAACGGTGTTGCTGAGCAGAAAACAATGCCACTTCTTCTTCGTTTAGCTGGGTGCGCAGAGCGATGGGCTTAAACCGTCGTTGTCCGCGGTATATTTTAAGAAAGTTGTCACGCTCTTCCTGCGTGATCCCCATGAGATCAGACAGGCTGTCCAGGGTGTCGTCCAGACTGTCGACTTCTTCAGGAATAACTTCCAGGCTGAATACCGGCCGGTTTTCAGCCAGCAAAATACCGTTGCGGTCGTAAATCAATCCCCGGTTAGGCGCAATGGGCAGTACTTTAATGCGGTTACCGTTGGAGCGGGTCTGATAAGCATCGTGCTGTTCCACTTGCAGTACGTAGAGGTTACTCACCACGATACCGAGCATGGCAAACACAATAAGCAGTGAAACAGCGGCGCGGCGGGCAAACAGGTTCGCTTCCGCTGTATGGTCACGAATCGCCTGACGTTTACGGGCCATGACTATTCCCGGTGATACGGATGGTTCTGGGTAACAGACCAGGCGCGATATAAGCTTTCCGCCACAATAATGCGCACCAGAGGGTGGGGTAATGTAAGATTAGAAAGTGACCAGCGCTGTTCCGATGCGGCAATACACTCAGGGGCGAGTCCTTCCGGGCCCCCGATGAGTAAACTTACGTCACGCCCGTCCATCTTCCAGGCATCAAGTTGTCTGGCAAGTTGGGGCGTGTCCCAGGGCTTACCGGTAACTTCCAGTGTGACAATGCGGTTTCCCTTCGGGATTGCCGCCAGCGTTGCTTCTCCTTCCTTTTGAAGGATGCGCGGAATATCTGCATTTTTGCCACGCTTTCCCGCGGCAATTTCAGTAAAGCTGACAGGCATGTCAGCGGGAAAACGGCGCACAAACTCATCAACACCTCTGGCAACCCAGTCAGGCATTTTAGTTCCTACCGCAACGATTTGAATTTTCACCGTTTTACAACTTCCCGGTTGAGCGATTTGAAGTGATAAGTCTTGCCGGAACGCCGCTGACAGGCAACGCCGTGGCATACTGATGGCTGATGTTCAGCCCCAGAGCTTTTCAAGCTGATAGAAATCTCTGGCTTCATCCTGCATGACGTGCACGATGATGTCACCGAGATCAACAAGAACCCATTCACCGGTCTCTTTGCCTTCAATGCTCAGAGGCGGATGTCCGGCCTGTTTCATTTCTACATGCAGATTATCCGCGATAGACACCACGTGTCGCTTGGAATTTCCCGAGCAGATAATCATCAGGTCAGTAATTGTCGACTTACCTTTAACGTCCAGTTGAATGACATCACGGGCTTTCATGTCGTCGATTTTATCTAACACGAATTGTTTGAACTGGTTACTGTCCAAAAGTTCTCCTCAAATACACAAAAAATTAACGTACAACATTTTAACTATAGCGAATTTTACCGCAATTCCCACACCAGTGTCAGTGCAGGTCCGGCATCAAAGTTAATCCGTTAAGCTCTATGCCCATGAACAACATACAAAGGTGTGCAAGCTTGATATAAGGCCTTTCCACCGTATTTTGTTTAAAAGCAAAGTCGGCCTGTTCCAGCGCCTCTCTGATATGGTCAAGTTGGGCAGCGCTGAGCCGGCTCAGTGCAGACTGATAACAGCCCTGACGATTCTTCCAGATCCCGAACTTCATCCACTGGACAGGTTGTCCGGAAGACCTGACTTCATGTAACTGGCTTAAGGTCTGCCATTCACGAATTAATGCCCAGATCAGGATATTGGGTTCAATGCCTTCACTTTCCAGACGGTACAACATACGGATACAGCGCTGCCGGTCTCCGTTCAGCATGACATCAACCAGTTGAAATACATTGAATCTGGATTGATCGACAATGGCCGCTTCTACCTGTTCCGGTGTAATGGCCTGTCCGGCATAAACCAGTGATAACTTCTGGATTTCCTGATGAGCGGCCAGCATATTGCCCTCACACATATCAGCAATCATCCGGACACAGGCTGTATCGCCGTTAAGTCCGGCTTTTTGCATAGTCTGCTGGATCCATGTGTGAAGATTATTACCTTCCAGTGCATAGCAAATGGAATGAATGCCGGTATCGTCAAGAACCTTAAACCATTTGGCTTTTTGCACATCTTTACCAATACGGGGACCGTGGATCAGTAGCAGAATGTCGTTACCCAGATTCGCTGCTACCGATTGCAGGGTCTGACTACCATCAGTACCGGGTTTACCGGTAGGTAGTTCCAGTTCAATGATTTGTTGCGAAGCAAATAAAGACAGAGATTGAGTGGCCTCAATTAACTGACTCCAGTTAAAACCGCTGTCGGCAACAAATACTTTCCGCTCGGTGAAACCCTGAGCTCTGGCTTTTTCCCGCACCGCTTCGATCATGGAAAATTTTTGCTGTGGCTCATCACCAAACAGCAAATAACAAGGCTTAAGGCCTTTATCAAGTTCCGCTTCAAAACGGTTCGGATAGATTTGCATGGCAGTTGTTTATTCCGCCACTGCCTGAGAAGACTGGCTGGCTATACGACGGATAATTTTGTCTGCCGCTTCATCCCGCATTTCGCTGAGAACCAGTTCCAGTTCCCGGGATTTAGCCAGCACCTGTTCAGGATCATCCTGATAATCCCGCAATACTTCAAAATACGCGGGCAGGGGAGCCTTGTCAGGGAAGGTCACTGTATAACGGACACCGTAAATCAGCTCGTATTCAGCTACCTGACCGGTAGAAAACACGGACAGTAAACGCCGTTCCAGTTGCTCCGGCTGAATGTTGATAAGAACTGACATGTCCGGAGACGGGCTGTCTGCCAGTGTACCACCGCGCAGATCGTACACTGCCAGTTTTTTCTTCAATGCTCTGGCCAGGGGCGCATGGGCCTGAGCTGACGTAACCGCAACGTAATTAACCGAGGGCGGCAACGCTTCATTACCGCGCAAATGAAAGCCGCAACCGGTAAGAACCAGTGCGGCTGCGCCTGCTGTTAACAGCCGGAAGAACGTCTTCATCAGTTAGCTACAATGTTAACCAGCTTACCGGGTACAACGATGATTTTGCGCACCGTTTTACCTTCGATAAACTGTTGAACATTGGCCTGGGCAAGGGCGTCTGCTTCGACGGCTTCTTTCGCCGCATCTGCTGCCACGGTCATTTTAGCGCGCACTTTACCGTTAACCTGCACCACAATCAGCTTCTCATCTTCTACCAGGGCTGCAGGATCAGCTTCCGGCCAGCCGGCATATTCTACCGGTGTATCATGGCCAAGTGCCTGCCACAGGTGATGACAGATATGCGGCGTGATGGGGTTTAGCAAACGCAGCACGCCTTCAACCGCTTCACGCATAATAGCGTGGTCGGTTTCAGACTCCTGAGGTGCCTTTTGCAGATGATTCAGCAATTCCATTACCGCAGCTACGGCAGTGTTGAAGGTCTGACGACGACCCAGGTCATCACTGACCTTGGCAATTGTCTTATGCACTTCACGACGTAAGGCTTGCTGATCTTTATTCAGTGCTTTTGCATCAACCTTGCCCGGTGTGCCGGAAACATCAATGTGCTCACTGACCAGTTTCCAGATACGTTTCAGGAAGCGGTTTGCCCCTTCCACGCCGGAATCAACCCACTCAAGGGTTTGTTCAGGTGGCGCGGCGAACATTGTAAACAGGCGTACAGTATCTGCACCGTACTGATCGATAACCGCCTGAGGATCGATACCATTATTTTTCGACTTTGACATTTTAGTCATGCCGCCGTGTTCCACCGGCGTACCGTCGCTGGTCAGCCAGGCTTTCGTGATCCGGCCTTTATCGTCTTTCTCAGTGGAAACAGCCAGCGGCGAATACCAGGTTTTCTTGCCGTTTTCATCTTCACTGAAATAGGAATCTGCCAGCACCATACCCTGACATAACAGGCGTTTAAACGGCTCATCTGACTCTACCAGACCTTCATCACGCAGCAATTTGTGGAAGAAACGGGAGTAGAGCAGGTGAAGAATGGCGTGTTCAATACCGCCGATGTACTGATCTACCGGCAGCCAGTAATTCGCCTGAGATGGATCAAGCATGGCATCGCCATTTTGTGCGCAGCTGTAACGGGCATAATACCAGGAAGATTCCATAAAGGTATCGAAGGTGTCGGTCTCACGCAGGGCCGGTTCACCGTTAAAGGTCGTTTTTGCCCATTCAGGATCAGCTTTGATTGGCGAAGTTACACCATTCATTTCCACGTCTTCCGGTAACACTACCGGTAATTCACTGGCGGGAACCGGCACAGACTCGCCGTTTTCCAGATTCAGCATTGGAATAGGAGCGCCCCAGTAACGCTGACGGCTTACGCCCCAGTCACGAAGACGGTAATTAACTTTCTTAGTACCCACACCTGCGGCAGATAATTTTTCTGCTATTGCATTGAAAGCGACGTCGAAGGCTAAGCCATCAAACTCACCGGAATTAATTAAGGTGCCTTTTTCAGTATACGCAGACGCAGTTAAGTCACAGGCTTCACTGTTACCATCTGCAGGTGTAATGACCTGCTTAACCGGCAAATTGTATTTGGTAGCAAATTCCCAGTCACGCTGGTCATGGCCGGGGACGGCCATCACAGCACCGGAGCCATAGCCCATCAATACGAAATTGGCAGCCCAAACCGGTACTTCCTCGCCGGTGAGCGGGTGAATCGCTGTTAATCCGGTATCACACCCTTTCTTTTCCATGGTGGCCAGTTCTGCTTCAGCCACTTTCGTGTTCTTACATTCTTCGATAAAAGTTGCAAGAGCAGGGTTATGTCTGGCAGCAAATTCTGCCACAGGATGCTGGGCAGCAACGCCCAGGTATGTAACCCCAAAGAATGTATCAGGGCGTGTGGTGTAGACGGTCAGGGTTTCCACATCACCGGCAGGTGTTTTCAGTTTAAAGGTAATATCTACACCTTCTGAACGGCCAATCCAGTTTGCCTGCATGGCGCGAACCTGATCAGGCCAGTCTTCCAGCTGATCCAGGTCAGATAACAATTCTTCAGCGTAGTCAGTAATTTTAATAAACCACTGAGGGATTTCTTTTTGTTCTACCAGCGCACCAGATCGCCAGCCACGACCGTCGATAACCTGTTCGTTGGCCAGTACTGTCTGGTCCACCGGATCCCAGTTAACGGTGGCGTTTTTCTTATAAACCAGCCCTTTTTCGTACATGCGGGTGAAAAACCACTGTTCCCAGCGATAATAGTCAGGTTTGCAGGTAGCAACTTCCCGATCCCAGTCATAACCGAAACCCAGCGACTTCAACTGTCCTTTCATATATTCAATGTTTGAATAAGTCCAGTTTGCCGGAGCCGTATTGTTATTGATGGCTGCGTTCTCAGCAGGTAACCCGAATGCGTCCCAACCCATTGGCTGCAGAACATTTTTACCCTGCATGCGCTGGAAACGGCTGATTACGTCACCGATGGTGTAGTTACGTACGTGTCCCATATGGAGACGGCCGCTGGGGTAAGGGAACATTGAAAGGCAGTAGAATTTTTCTTTAGACGCGTCTTCTTCTGCTTTGAAAGACTGATTGGATTCCCAGTACTGCTGGACATCCTGCTCGATTTGTTTCGGGTTGTACTGATTTTCGGCCATCGTGAATAAGGCTTCCGCGTTGGTATTAATTACTTCGTGATTAGCCGCATAGAATACCCCGGCGCGCAGTGCACTCACAATAGGCGGGGGCTACTTTTATCCTTATCTGGCGGGATTTTAGTCAGTTTTGGCAGTGGTTAAAAAATCTGCCAGTGCTTTAAGTTGTAATCCCTGGACATGGTCGACAACAGGCGCGAGGTCTTTGTATCCGCTTTCACTGTATCCCTGAACGTGATACCGAAGCGATATTCTTGTATCTGCGCCGGTTTGTTCCAGTTGCCAGTCCAGAGCGCCGGTCATGCCCATGGCTTGTAACGGCCCCAGTCCGCCCGTCATGACCAGCTGCTTTGCAGGGTCAACAAAACTTATCCGCATGTGTTCAGCACTACGCTCACCGGCCCGTTCGCAAAAGCATCCGCCGGCACGGGCATCAATACTGAAGGTGCCCGTCCACCATGAGTGATCTTTGGGCCACCACTGGTCAACGTCGTTTACCAGCGCTTGCCAGACAGTGTCAGCCGCTGCGTTCACCGAAACGGTATTAAGAACAATAAAGCCGCCGTTACCACTGCTTTCCACTTTGGCGGAGGTGTTAAAGGATAAAATTAAACTCAGGAGGGCGAGTGCAGCAGTGGTTTTAGTCATGGACGCTCATAATCCTTAAAATTTTGCTGGCAATACGGTTAATAATGCCCATTAAACCGTAATGTGGTGCTTTTTGATACAATTTATCAAAACAAGTGGAGAAAAATGGCTGATACAGCCTTTTTATGGTTTGACAGTGGGAATTTTTCGCGTTTCACTTGATCTTATCTCCACAAAATCAAACCTGCCGGCTAACGGAGCAGTTTGATGATATAAGGTAAACAGGCAGTTATGACCGACCTTTCCGTTCTGCGCGCTAAATATGCTCTATCTCCCGCAGCACTGACACCGTCGCTGAACCGGCGGCAAATAAACCAGGCTTTAAAAGATGAAGAAGCCGTTAATGCGACCTTTATTGGCCAGGAGCGTGCCCGTGAAGCATTGTCATTTGGCCTTGGCGTACGCAACCGCGGATATAACCTCTATGTGATGGGGGAACCGGCCACCGGACGGTTCTCGCTGGTAAAAGATTACATTGAGCGTCAGGTAGCATCATTGCCATCACCGGAAGACTGGGTCTATCTGAATAACTTTGATGAAGAACGTGAACCCTTTGTACTGCGCATGGCGCCGGGTGAAGGCAAAGATCTGGTTAAAGATATAAACGGTCTGATTGACGACTTGCTTGATACATTTCCTGCTGCTTTTGACAACCCGGGCTATCAGCGTCAGAAGTCAGCCATTTCCAGAGAATTTGAGCGCCGTTATGATGAAGCCATTGATGCAGTGGAACGCTACGCGCAGGCTCATGATGTAGCGCTTTATGATGAATCTAACGCCATTACCTTCGCCCCGATAGTAAACGGTAAACCCGTTACCGATGAAGAATTTGCCGTACTCGATGATGACAAGCGTCAGTATTTTTATGACTTGATTGCTGAACTTGAAAACCGTCTCAGTGAAAGTTTACTCGGGCTGCCGGTATGGAAACGTGAAAGTTCTGAGCGTATCAGGCAACTGAATAAGAAAACCGCAGAGCAGGGGATCAGACCCTTACTTAAAGTACTGGAACATAAATATGCCGGCCATCTCGGCGTACTGAAAACCCTGCGGCGCATGCGTTCCCATCTGGTAGACACCATCGTGTCACTGCTGGCAGAGGAGTCAAAAGAGGACAAGCCCGACGAACTCGACAGACGGCTTTATCTGGAAGAACTTTACTTGCCTAATGTGCTGGTGGGTCATCAGTTACAGGACGGCGCGCCGGTGGTGTATGAGCCGAACCCTACTTATCAGAACCTGTTTGGTAAAATTGAGTACACCAACCTGCACGGCAGTGTGTATACCAATTACAGAATGATAAGAGCAGGGGCTTTGCACCGTGCTAACGGTGGCTATCTGTTACTGGATGTTGATCAGGTCATAGAGCAGCCCTTCGTGTGGGATGCACTGAAACTGGCGATAAAATCCGGTTCATTGAAAATGGATCTTCCCCAGCAGGATGTGGGTATGGTGAACGCCATCACATTAAACCCGCAACCGGTGGACCTGGATGTGAAAGTGATACTGCTGGGCTCACGGGATCTCTATTATACCCTGCAGGATTATGATGATGAATTTGACGAACTGTTCAGAGTGCTGGTGGATTTCGATTACGAAATACCGGTAACCCGTCAGTCTACTTTTGATTTTACGGGAAAGGTGCGTCATCACCTCAGCGAATGCGGCTTAAGCGGGATTTCCTCTAAAGCCATGCAGCGGCTAGTGGAATATTCCCTGCGGATGGCTGAACATCAGCAAAAGTTCTCAGCTCATTTTGCCGAAGTCATAGAGCTTATCAATGAGGCCCGGTATTTTGCGGCTCAGCAACAAAGCACTCACCTTGAACTGGAGCACATAGAAATTGCTCTGAGTGCGAAAAAACGCCGCACCGGCCGGGTGAGTCATGCACTGCTGAACGACATTAAAGAAGGTCATGTCCTTATCGCTACAGAGGGTAAATCGGTGGGCACCGTTAATGGCCTGACCGTACTGGAAGTCGGGGGGACGGCATTCGGTACGCCGGCCCGAATTACTTCTACCGTGTATGCCGGTGCCAATGGCGTGGTGGATATTGAACGGGAAGTTGAACTGGGACAACCCATTCACTCTAAAGGAGTTATGCTGTTAACCGGTTATCTTGGAAACAAATATGCCCAGCATTTCCCGTTAACCTTATCAGCCAACATAGCGCTGGAACAATCCTATGGACACATTGATGGTGACAGTGCCTCGCTGGCAGAACTTATTGCACTGATATCTGCATTGACGGAAATTCCTGCTACTCAGTCTCTGGCAGTCACCGGCTCTATTAACCAGTACGGTGAGGTACAGGCAGTAGGCGGCGTGAACGAAAAAATTGAAGGCTTTTTCGATTTATGCCAGCACCGCGGGCTTACCGGCAGTCAGGGGGTGATTATCCCCAAATCCAATGCTATTAACCTGGTACTGGATAAAGCTGTCATTGATGCAGTGAAAAAAGGGCTTTTCCATATTTACACTGCTGAAACCGTGGATGATGCCATTTCACTGCTGATGGAAAAAGAAGCCGGCAACATGACGTCCCGCGGGCGTTATCCGAAAAATTCGGTGAACTATCATGCCGTGAACCGCCTTTATAACATTGCACTGATTGTTAACGGAGGCGACGATGAATAAACACATAATAAGAAAACGTCAAAAGGTGGCAGAAAAGATGAAAAAGTTATTTGCGGGGAGTGTAATTACCGGAATGGTAGCGGGCAGAAAACTAACAGCTTTAGTTGCTCTTACGCTATTCAGCACGGGCGCATTCAGTGCACCTGAAACTCCGGAGTTATCTCTGCAGGAGGCTGAGCGGTTGTCAGAGATGCCGCTGCATTGTGTAACGACAGAGTACCCGAATAAGTTAAATCAAACGTTATCCGGGCCACAGGATTTGCAGGGACCGGCTTCACTGCACCCCGCCTTTTACGGGTGTTTTGACTGGCACTCCAGCGTACACGGTCACTGGATGCTGGTAAATCTGCTCCGCCATTTTCCTGATCTGGCCAAAGCGACAGAAATCAAAGCAAAACTTAAGGAAGACCTGACCACTGATAAAATTCTTCAGGAAGTGGCATATTTTGAAAAACCACAAAATGCCAGTTTTGAACGCACTTATGGCTGGGCGTGGTTACTGGCTCTGGCCGCAGAACTGAAACTGTGGGATGATCCCCTGGCTGCTGAACTAAGTCAGAACCTGTCTCCCCTGACTGAACTGATTGTCGGAAAATATCATCAGTTCTTACCAAAACTGGTGTATCCGGTTCGCACCGGCGAGCATCCAAATACGGCTTTCGGTATGTCGATGGCAATGGATTATGCCCTGATTGCTGAGGACAAAGCATTGCAGTCGCTTATTACAGACCGTGCTGTGCACTGGTTTGGCGGCGATAAACAGTGTCCGCTCTCATGGGAGCCAAACGGCTTCGATTTTCTTTCTCCTTGTTTTGAAGAACTGGATCTGATGCGAAAAGTGATGGATAAGAAGTCCTTTATGCATTGGGCAAAAAGTTTTCTGCCGGCGTTAGACAATGCTGACTTTCACATTGATGTGGCACGGGTAAGTGATCGCACTGACGGAAAACTGGTGCATCTGGACGGGCTAAATTTCAGCCGTGCCTGGGTGATGTATGGCCTTGCAGCAGAATATCCCGACGAATTTGGTCACCTGCGGGCGCTGGCAGACACACACGTGACCCATTCATTGCCTGCCATCGTTGATGAAAATTATGAAGGTACACACTGGCTGGGCAGCTTTGCTGTTTATGCGTTACAACAACGTGCCCGCGCCGGAGAGTAAATCATTTATTTAGGTGGCATACGGAGTGCGCCATCAAGACGGATGGTCTCACCGTTTATATAGGTGTTAAGTGCAATGTGCGCCACCAGTGCTGCAAATTCCTCTGGAAGACCAAGTCGTTTAGGGAAGGGCACGTTGGCGCTTAATGCTGCCTGAACGTGCTCCGGCATGGCCAGTAACATGGGAGTGCCCATTACGCCGGGCGCAATGGCATTAACACGGATACCCACTGCGGCCAGGTCCCTGGCCATGGGCAGTGTCATACCGATAATGCCCGCCTTACTGGCTGCGTAGGCCGTCTGTCCCGTCTGCCCCTCGTAGCCGGCAATAGATGCGGTATTAATAATCACACCCCGTTCACCGTTTTCATCTGCTTGTTGTGCGGCCATGGTCTGAGCAGCAAGCCGGCTGACGTTAAAGGTACCGTTCAGATTGATATCGGTTACTTTACGGAACTGTTCAAAAGAGGCTGCATTACCTGTTTTATCAAGCGTTCTCGCAGCCGGTGCAATTCCTGCGCAGGAAACACAAAGGTTAATACGTCCGGCTTTCTCCCGGAAAGCTTGCAATGCATCAGAAACCTCGTCTTCACTGCAAACATCGACGGGGTAAAAATGTGCATTTCCACCCGCCTCACGGACAGCCTTTTCCCCTTTTTCACGGTCTATATCAAAAAGAGCAAGGGTCGCGCCACGCTGCAACAGATGCTGCGCGGTAGCAAAACCCAGTCCTGAACTGCCACCGGTAATGACGGCTGTGATGGAGGAAAGCGGAAGTGTGGTTTGTTCTGACATCATTCTCTGCCCGTTATCAGGTTTACGTTAACGTAAGTGTAACGTGGCAGAGATTGTTAACAAAGTGATTACATAAATGAAGATGTAAAAAGACTTTATTGTTTTGGCAACTGAATTTTACGCTCTTCGGAAGGGCGGAAGATGATCAGTGTGTGTCCGATGGACTGTACTTTTACAGATTCGGTTTCCCGCACAATAGCATCCATGATCAGTGTTTTTTCTTCACGATCATCGGTAGGCACCTTTACTTTAATCAGTTCGTGGTGTGCCAGTGCGCTGTCAATTTCAGATACAACACCCTCTGTGAGGCCGTTTGCACCTAATTGCACAACGGGTTTCAAAGAGTGGGCCAGGCCCTTAAGGAATTGTTTCTGTTTATTGGAAAGTTTCATTTCGTCGTTTTTCTTTACTATTGATAAATTTGTTTAACCTAAACGCCGGGCCACGTGGTCATTGACTGAACGTAAAACCAATTATTTTAAGTTAATGCCTTGAAATGCTATATTCTAACGCCATCTTCGTAACAATCCTAACGACATTATGTGTGAATGACAAAAAAGTCGCATGATGCCACCAATTATATAAGCAATACTGAACAGAACTGCACACTTGCACGTAAAACGTTACAAGGCGTTAATTTACGTGGTAGCGGGAACGTGTATTGGTGGCTACGGTCTATAATTTGTAGTAGGCTGTAATTTGACGAAGTAAGGATCGCATTTCGTACGGAAACAATGGGAGCGGAGCATGTTCCGGACGCCGGTTTCACCTTAGTGAGCGGTAAATGAACATGTTGGCAGTAAATTGTCATCAATCCCGGATGTTCCGGTATTTTTAGAGGTTAGTAGCTTGAGCGATATGGCAAAAAATTTAATCTTATGGTTGGTTATCGCCGTTGTGTTGATGTCGGTGTTCCAGAGCTTTTCACCTGGTGAATCGACACGTGCACAAACGGATTACACAACATTCCTGAAAGAAGCGAATCAGGGCAATGTCCGCGAAGTTCGCATTGACAGTGAGTCCCGCGAAATCCGCGGCACAAAACGTAACGGCGAAACATTCGTTACCTATATTCCCTATTTTGATGACCAGCTCATTTCAGATTTGGTGAAGAAGGATGTGCGTGTATTAGGTGAGCCGCCTGAGAAGCCGTCTATCCTGACGTCTATCTTCATTTCATGGTTCCCCATGCTGCTGTTGATTGCAGTCTGGATCTTCTTCATGCGTCAAATGCAGGGTGGCGGTGGCCGCGGAGCCATGTCATTCGGCAAAAGCAAAGCCCGTTTATTGGGTGAAGATCAGATTAAAACCACTTTCGCCGACGTTGCCGGTTGTGACGAAGCGAAAGAGGATGTCGTAGAACTGGTAGACTTCCTGCGCGATCCTTCAAAATTCCAGAAGCTTGGCGGTAAAATTCCAAAAGGCGTTCTGATGGTGGGCCCGCCGGGTACAGGTAAAACATTGCTGGCTAAAGCCATTGCCGGCGAAGCAAAAGTACCGTTCTTTACAATTTCAGGTTCCGACTTTGTTGAAATGTTTGTGGGTGTGGGTGCATCCCGTGTCCGTGATATGTTCGAGCAAGCCAAAAAGGCTGCGCCTTGCATTATCTTTATCGATGAGATTGATGCCGTAGGTCGTCAGCGTGGTGCTGGTCTTGGTGGTGGTCACGATGAACGTGAACAGACACTTAACCAGATGCTGGTAGAAATGGATGGTTTTGAAGGTCACGAAGGTATTATCGTTATTGCAGCGACTAACCGTCCTGATGTACTCGACCCGGCACTGTTACGTCCCGGTCGTTTTGACCGTCAGGTTATCGTAGGTCTGCCTGATATCCGTGGTCGTGAGCAAATTCTGAAAGTCCACATGCGCAAAGTACCGGTTGGTGACAACGTGGAAGCTTCTGTGATTGCCCGTGGTACGCCCGGCTTCTCCGGTGCTGATCTTGCAAACCTGGTTAACGAAGCTGCCCTGTTTGCCGCCCGTGCTAACAAGCGTCTTGTGTCGATGGAAGAGTTCGATAAAGCCAAAGACAAGATCATGATGGGTGCTGAGCGTAAGTCTATGGTGATGTCGGAAAACGAGAAAGCCATGACAGCGTACCACGAGGCCGGTCACGCAATCGTTGGCCGTCTTGTTCCTGAACATGATCCGGTTTACAAGGTGTCGATCATTCCCCGTGGCCGTGCACTGGGTGTTACCATGTATCTGCCGGAACAGGATCGTGTGAGCCATTCCAAGCAACATCTTGAAAGTATGATTTCAAGTCTGTTTGGTGGCCGTATTGCTGAACAAATCATTTACGGCGACGATATGGTGACCACCGGCGCGTCTAATGACATTGAACGTGCTACTGAGATTGCCCGTAAGATGGTCACGCAATGGGGCTTGTCCAGTAAAATGGGTCCGATGTTGTACGCAGAAGACGAAGGCGAAGTGTTCCTGGGCAAATCCATGTCTAAAGCCTCGCACATGTCTGACGACACTGCCCGCGCCATCGATGCAGAGATCAAATCGTTTATCGATGCGAACTATGACCGTGCTTATAAAATTCTTGAAGAGAATATTGATATTCTGCATTCGATGAAAGATGCCCTGATGAAGTACGAGACCATTGATGCGAAGCAAATTGATGATCTGATGGCACGCCGTGACGTGCGTCCGCCTGCGGACTGGGACGATCGTGCGCCAAAAGGTGGAGACAATCCTCCCGGCGGCAAGCCTGCACGTGAGGGCGAAATTACCGACGATGGTTTGGATAAGCCACCGGTAGGTAAACCCGGCGACCTTCCGGGCTAAAATTTCCAGGCGCCAGTTTCAACTGGCGCTTTTTGTTTGTGCTTTATAAAGCCAGCTTTCCTCTTCATATTCATAAAGACAGATATACGTTATGCATTTCAAACATACCGAAATCGACCTCAATCAGGCCCGCGTTATGGGTATACTCAATGTCACACCGGATTCCTTCTCAGATGGCGGAGCCCACAACACGGTAGATAAAGCCGTTGAACATGCCATGCGGATGATAGAGGCCGGCGCGACATTTATCGATATAGGCGGAGAATCAACCCGTCCGGGGGCGCCGGAAGTGTCTGAACAGGAAGAGTTAGACCGCGTGGTGCCGGTGGTAGAGAAACTGGCCGGTCTGGAAGGTATAGTACTCTCCGTGGATACTAGTAAGGCCGCTGTAATGCGGGAAAGCGTGAAGGCAGGAGCGGGTTTAATTAATGATGTCCGCGCCTTGCAGGAACCGGGGGCACTGGAGGCCGCAGCAGAAGCAAAGGTACCTGTGTGTCTGATGCACATGAAAGGTCAGCCACGAACCATGCAGGCCAGCCCTGAGTATGATGATGTGGCAGACGAAGTGATTAATTTTTTGTTGTCACGCATAGATGCCTGTAAGCATGCCGGTATTGATGACAGCAGCATTCTTCTGGATCCGGGCTTTGGTTTTGGTAAGAGCCTGGACCACAATTATCAACTGCTGGTTGAAATGGGAAGGGTGCAACATCTCGGTTATCCGCTACTGGTCGGTATGTCGAGAAAATCTATGATTGGCCAACTGCTGGATAAACCGGTATCAGAGCGGTTGGCGGGCAGCATTGCTCTTGCCACTATTGCGGCGCAAATGGGCGCAAAAGTGATCCGTGTTCACGATGTGGCAGAAACAATGGATGCGATGAAAATCGTGAATAAGATTCAACAAATAAAAGACAATATTCAAGGAGCCTGAAATGGGTCAGCGCAAGTATTTTGGTACAGACGGCATCAGAGGGAAAGTAGGTGAAAGCGCTATTAATCCCGAGTTTGTCACCAAGTTGGGCTGGGCAGCCGGTAAAGTGCTGGCAGGCCATGGTACAAATAAAGTACTGATAGGAAAAGATACGCGGATTTCAGGTTATATGCTTGAGTCTGCATTGGAAGCTGGCTTATCTGCAGCCGGTATTAATATCGGTTTGTTAGGTCCGATGCCCACACCGGCGATTGCTTATCTTACCAAAACATTCCGCTCAGAAGCCGGTATTGTGATTTCTGCGTCTCATAATCCTTATTATGATAATGGCATTAAGTTCTTTTCATCCGATGGTTTCAAACTGGATGACGATATCGAAATTGCCATTGAGTCCATGCTTGATAAGCCAATGACATGCGTTGCTTCCAATAAGTTGGGTAAGGCAACCCGTATCAACGACGCGGCCGGACGTTACATTGAGTTCTGTAAAGGCACGTTCCCGTCAGATCTGTCGTTAAAAGGCATGAAGATTGTTGTCGACTGTGCCCACGGGGCGACGTATCACATAGCACCGAATGTGTTGTCAGAACTTGGCGCAGAAGTTATCGAAATCGGTACTAAGCCTGACGGCCTGAACATTAACGACAAAGTCGGTGCCACGTCAATGAACGCCATCGTGGAAAAAGTGCTTGAGACAGGCGCTGACATGGGCTTTGCTCTGGACGGTGACGGCGACCGTATCATGCTGGTTGATCACCTGGGTAACGTGCTGGATGGTGATCAGATTTTATATATTATCGCCCGCGATGCGCTTAAATCAGGTCGTTTATCCGGTGGTGTAGTGGGTACACTCATGAGTAATCTTGGTCTGGAAGTGGCTTTGGGCAAATTATCTATTCCATTTGCCCGCAGTGCTGTAGGCGACCGTTACGTTATGGAGTTACTGCAGCAGAAAGGCTGGGCTATCGGTGGTGAAAATAGTGGTCACGTGCTGAATTTGAATGTGGCATCTACCGGAGACGGTATTGTCGCCGGCCTGCAGGTCATCACTGCTATGTTGCGTTCGGGCATGGATTTGCACGATTTGAGCGGCGGGTTTGATAAATTTCCGCAAAAACTGATTAATGTCCGTTATGATGAGTCCTCAGATAATCCGTTAGCCATGTCTGCTGTTACAGATGCAGTGAAAGAAGCTGAAAGTTCACTGGGTAAAACAGGACGGGTATTACTGCGTAAAAGCGGTACAGAACCGTTGATCCGGGTGATGGTAGAATCCGACGATGAAATGCAGTCTCTGAAATGGGCTGAGTTTATCGCCGATGCTGTACGCAAAGTGGCCAATTGATTGATTCGTCATAAATATTATCATTTTTAGGCTTGTATAATAGGGCGGATATCGTTAATATCACGCCCGCTTCAGGACAGGGCAGGGATAAATTGTGGATACAGTGAGTCGTAAGCTTCTGGTTGCCGGAAACTGGAAGATGAACGGAAGCCGTTCATTGGTAGAAGAATTTGCAGCGTCTTTTGATAAGACTGCAGCAGAAAACATTGATGTTGTGATTTGTCCGCCATCAATTCTTATTCCAGCTTTCTCAGGTAAAGGTATCGCCACCGGAGCTCAGGATGTGAGTGCATGTGATAATGGCGCACATACCGGCGATTTATCCGTCACAATGCTGAAAGAGTTTGACTGCAAATATTGTATAGTCGGACATTCAGAGCGTCGTGATGACCATGGAGAATCCAGCCAGCTAGTTGCTGAGAAGGCCCTGAAGCTGATTGAAGCAGGAATTACACCGGTAATTTGTTGTGGTGAACCTCTTTCAGTAAGAGAAGCCGGACAAGTTAACGAGTTTGTTGAAGCACAGTTGAAAGCCGTATTCGATTTGATTCCGGTGTCTTCACTGAAAAATGCCGTTATTGCTTACGAGCCAATCTGGGCAATCGGGACGGGTGTTACAGCGTCGCCGCAGGAAGCTCAGGATGTCCATAAGTTCATTCGTGAGTTCATTGCTTCATATGACGGTTCACTTGCTGCTTCAATGCAGATATTATACGGCGGCAGTGTGAAGCCGGATAACGCAAAAGAATTGTTCGGCCAGCCTGATATTGATGGCGGCTTAATTGGCGGAGCAAGTCTTAAAGCGTCAGATTTTAACGCAATCTGCCAGGCGGCAAATTGACGAGGTAATTATGTTATACGAAGTGCTTTTAGTCGCTTATTTGATTGTAGCGTTGATGCTTATTGGTTTTGTACTTATCCAGCAGGGTAAAGGGGCAAACATGGGCGCTTCGTTCGGTAGCGGTGGTTCTAATACCGTATTCGGTTCTTCGGGTTCTGGTAATTTTATGACCAAAACCACGTCTGTACTGGCTACCTTATTTTTTGTATTGAGTTTATTTTTAGGTAACATCACAGCGAACACAGAAAAAGCCGAAGACGGCTGGCAGGATCTTGAAGTTCCTGTAGAGCAACAGGAATTACCTGCTGCTGATGATGTTCCTGCTGCGGATGCATCTGATGTTCCGGTTTCTGACGTGCCGGCAACAGATTCAGCAGAAGGTGATATTCCTAACTAAAAGTTTTGCGGAAGTGGTGGAATTGGTAGACACGCCATCTTGAGGGGGTGGTGACTTCGGTCGTGCGGGTTCAAGTCCCGCTTTCCGCACCAAACTGAAAGCCCCGGCTTAAACGCCGGGGTTTTTTTATGCCTGCAATATTTGTCCTTCTTTGCGGTTAGCCGGAGGTAACACCCAGCCGACATTCCGGTTTTTTAAATCTGACCTCATCATTCTGGCATCATTCTGGCTTTATCCCTTGTAACCGTATTTATTAGTCAACAGAAAGGGAAAACTATGGATATTCTTCGCATATTACTGTCAATTTTACTGCCTCCGCTGGGTGTATTTTTACAGGTAGGCATCGGGGTACAGTTCTGGATTAATATTCTGCTGACGTTACTGGGTTACATCCCGGGAATCGTTCACGCAGTGTATATCATCGCAACCCGTTAGGTTCAGACCGTTGCGGCTGCATTCACGGCAGCCGCAACATCTTTCCTGTCTTTTTCGCAATGCAGATGTGGCCCAGCAAGGTCATTGACAGCCTCAACCTGCTTTTGAATTGTCCCTTTGTATTCTTCCGGCAACTTTTCTTTCAATGTTTTGAGACAGCCAAGAAGATGCAACATTACATCTACATGAGATGAGCCCGCCTGCCTTATCTGGTCAAACGCAGTGTTAAGAACAGACTCAAAGGTGTAAGTCCTTCGTTGCATCCACACATCGACATCACTGTTCATCACCGTGTCACAGGGAAATTCACATTCAGACATCAGTAAGCAAACGGCTGTGAGACGGTCTGCACAGGTCATTGCTGTTATCGGATCATTAATACCGGGCGACAGTGCCCTGAGTGCCACTTCCACAAGTTGCGTCAATGAAAACTCCGGGTCCTGCAATGATGTTCTGCGCTTACCCGGCACAAAACACGAAAGATAAAAATCACGGCTGTCGTTGCTAAGCTTTTCACTGCTGTGCACAGTGATAATCGTTTCTCCGGGCACCACATAATCACCGGCACGAACATACACTTTCACGCCGTCAATACCTTCACCGGACAACAAACTGAGATAGTCTATGGTTTGAATATAACCGGCTTCGTCCAGCGAGAGATGCGTGGTTACAGGACTATCGCTGATAAGGGCCGGTGCAAGGTGATGGTGGCCCTTCTCCTCGTCGGTCAGAGCAAATAAATTTTTCAGGTTGTCAGTGCACTCGCGGTAACAGCGGTTAATGATTTCATCCACCTGAATAAATCTGGCGATATGGTGAATGTAATAAATTAATACCAGCGTGTCAGCAATACCGATGGCAAGGACAATCAGCGAGAGCACTGAAGATATAACCATATCGGTGTCACTGACACTGATGCGGTGGAGTGCGCTTAAGCAAAAGATAAAGGTGGAGGTGAGGATCCCCAGCACGCACTGTGTACCGCGGTCGTCCATAAATGTTTGCAGCAGTCTGGGCCCGAACTGTGAAGATGCCATGGTCAGAGCGACCAGTGTCATTGAGAACGCAATACTCGTGGCGGTAATGATAGACGTTGCAATTGCAGAGATAAGATCACTGGCTTCTTCGGCAGGTACCGGAGGGATCAGGTTTTTGAATACCGCTTCTGACACTACCTCCGGCGTATAGTAAATCAGAGTATAACCCAGCAAAAATGCACTAAACATCATGCATACCGGAATGAACCAGTAGCTGGCCCGTATTCCTTCCCATCTTGCTCTGGCAAAGCTGGTGACAGGTTTTATCATAGTCAGGCGTTCCCTTTTCCTGTTTTGTATTAATCGCGGGCCGTCAGTACAGTGAGGTTGCCGGGTATCGCTTGTACTTCCAGCTTATCTGCTTCACGTATTTCTCCGTCGATGGCATAGCTTGCCTGCTCAGGAAGGGTGACGGTGATACTTTTTACCTGTCTGTGTTTTATTCGCCCTGAATTTTGCTTACTGGTTTTAGTCGTGAAGATAAGTTCGGCCAGCGAGAGAAACTGTGTTTCACTGTCCTCCTGTGAGGTCAGCCAGGTAATGTCCAGTTTTCCGTCGGTTACGTCCGGTTCGTCGCCGCCCTGTGCAAGTGCTGTGGTCACCGGTGCAGCATTCGCTATCACGAAGCTTGGGGTGGTAATGGTCTCGGTTTCACCATTATCGAAACTGACTTCCAGTTTCATATCGGTGTTTGCAGATATTGCCTGCCATAAACCGCGCAAATAAGCCATCTGTCCGCCTTCGTTCTTCTCTTCACGGTCAGCAGACGCAATCATTTCCTGTTCAAAGCCTACTGCGGCAACCAGCAACATCAGTTCGCCGTTGCACATTGCAGTGTCGACAGCCCGGGTGTGTCCGTCGATAATGACATCACAGGCCGTCTGAATGGGCATGAGTTTGCTGATGTAACCATGGAATACCTGACTGAGGGCATTTGCCGTGCCAAGAGGAATAACACCCAGCACCGCGCGGTTATCTGTGCATACACTGGCAACTTCGGTAACTGTTCCGTCACCGCCACAGGCGACAATGATATCCGTACCCTCATTGAGCGCCTTCTCAGCAAGCTCCGTTGCTGAGCATTCCGGGGTGGTTTCATTTACCGTTACCCTGAAATGGGGGTTTAGTTCTGAAAGAATATGTTCTTTTTCCTGTTCCCATTTGCCGCCACCGGCCACCGGATTGGCTATGAGGCACAATGTACGCGTCAATTTGAGCCGGCCTCCGGATTTAACACTCTTTAGTGCCGCCAGTTGCTTTTTGTTTAATCTGGCCGTTTCTCTGACAGACTGGATTTGATTCATGGCATCCATTACTGAGAGTGTTTGATCTTTTGCAAGCAACCAGGCTGCAACTGTCAGTACTGAACGTCCCCGTCCCAGTGCACAATGTACAACGACTTTTTTTCCTGCTGACGTTTGCTGCTGGATCCAGTTTATGGCAGTGGTAAGTTGTTCCGGTGTCGGACTGGTATGATCAAGAACAGGGATATTCAGATAAGCACAATCATATTGGTACGCAGACCAGTCAAGGCCATCAAATTCAGCCGTTACATCCAGAATTGCATCCACGCCTTCTTCTTTCAACGCCGCGACATCACTTCCAGACAACCTGCAGGCAAGATATAACTGAGGCTCAATTTTTTGGATAGGAGGTACTTTATCGTATTTTCTTGCCCATGCGTTGTAGGCTCCCGTACCGAGCAAAAAGGGGATAAATATCCACCTGATGTAGAAGGGGATAGACCCGTCTTCACGTTTACGGAAAAGAGCAGGGTAGTTTGCGACGTATGCCAGTGAAACAGCTGCCAGTGAAAATCCGCTCCACCATAAAACAACCACTGCAGGCCACCAGGGAACAAGAAAACCCAGTGCAAATGCTAATATCGCGCCAGCCAGATAATACTTCACCATTTTCACAAAGTGTCTCCTTTCCTGTATTGAACTATGCTGCTGTCATTACGTAATGAAATACTAAAACGGTTAAAAATCCTGTTAGCAACAGGGGAAATATATTCGCTACTGTCACTTTCATTTTATCTTTAACCTGATTACCTGAAGGAAACCTATGCCGGCGTCTGCGTTAAGAAAAGTGTTGTACTTTGTCTGGTTTCAGATTATCTGGTTTCTGGCTATTCTCTTCACTTCGGAATACCTCACCATCATCGGGCTGCTTATTGCCGCGTTTTTCATCCTGTCTCCCCGTAAAAAAACGGATCTGATAATGGCTGCAGGGATTGCCATTTATGGCTGTGTCATTGATGGCGCGCTGCTCTGGTCAGGATTTTTTGCGTTTAGTGATCACGAAGGTTGGTTGATACCTATATGGCTTATTTCGTTGTGGATTGCCTTTGGCTTAATGTTGCGTGTCAGCCTCGATTACTTGCAGGGCAGATATGTTCTTGCTGCAGTGTTGGGCGCCGTGTCAGGTCCGCTGAGCTATTACGCCGGTGCACAGGCAGGCGCCGTTGTATTTCCGGCTGATACGGTATTAACCCTCGGCATACTCAGCGCGATATGGGCCGTTACGGTTCCGCTTTGTCTCTACGCAGATGCCTTTCTCACCGGCCGGGAAGGCAAAAAACGCTGCTGAGAGCTGACTGCAGCCGGGACGACAGGGTAATCAGTCCAGACATCCGTCAGCTCAGTCATCCGTATTACTGAATTGCTTCAGTGACCTTGTGTCCCCGTGAACCCAGTAGCGTTTTTATGTTGTTTACCTGTTGACCCTTTTTCAGGTTCACAACAAGTGCGTACTTCCTGCGCTTTATGGCCGATCTGACAGTTTCTATAATTTCGTGCCGGTCAGGACGTAATCCTGTCAGTCCTGCGATGAACAGCCCGATGAACAGTCCCGGACTGATTAGCGCGATGTACGTGAATAAGGGATTGTTTTTAGTGAGTGCAGGTCCGAACTGGACGAGCAGAGCCGCGACAATCAAGCCGGCGACAAGCCCGGCAAAACCCAGCTTCAGGTGAGACGACCATAATGTTTTGCCTATTTTACTACTGGCTCTTTCCAGTTTCTCACTGAAATGAGGATCCATAGGGTTTATCAAAGTAATCTGATCTTTTTCAACTGCGGTTTCAGCGATAACAGACTCTATCGAATTTAGCGCATCCTGCTGTGAATCATAGACAGCGGCTACCTGAATGTGTTCAGCATGTACAATCGCATGAATGTCAGTCAATGTAGCTTTGTTACTCATATTTCTTACCTTTACGTTCCTTTCAGAGCGGACAACACGTATCACGCTTAAACTATTTCTTAACACCGGACCTGATCAACATACTCAAATAATTATGTTCAGACAGATATATTCAAACTTTATTCCTTTTTGCAGGTTGTTGTTTTTATTGTACTTACTTAAGTGTTAAAGAGGTGAATATAAGATTTTCATGGTTTCGTCTGAATAATTTTCGTAACCACTGAAAATTATTCAGACTCATCAACCAGTGTTTCCGGCCGCAAAAAAACCTGTGCGCCAGCGACATAAGTTGCCTGCAAGCATCACGAAGGGCTCTGGCTTTTTATTTGCTTAGTTTTGTTTGATGAGTGTCGTTAAAGGGCGCAACAGAACATCCATCTTTTTTTATGGCCGGACTGTAACATGGAAAAAAGTGAATTGAATATTGTGCGTCAGCGCAGAGGTAAGGGCTTCAGTTATTGCTACGAGAGTGGCAGGCAACTGCAGGATAAGCGCAAGCTTAATCGCATCCGCAAAATGGTAATTCCTCCTAACTGGCGTGATGTACACATTGCGGGTGACGCTTCCGCACCTCTGCAGGCAACCGGTATCGATGCAAAGGGTCGCAAACAATATATTTATCATGATAACTGGCATAAACAGCGTCAGCAGGAAAAATTTTCGAAACTCAGCGACTTTGCAGACGCTTTACCGGAATTCCGGCAATTCTGCTGGCGTGCTGTAGACACTAAAGGGTGGTCCCGCGAAAAGAGTCTGGCCCTTGTTTGCCTGATGTTAGACCACACTGGCTTGAGGGCAGGTAATAAGGTCTATTCTCAGCAAAACAGTACCTTCGGATTAACCACATTACGCAGGCAGCATCTTGAGAAAGAGGGTAAAGCGGTGTCGCTGAGTTTTACCGGAAAGCACGGAAAGGAGCGTCATGTAGATATCTCAGATCCGAAATTAGCCAGCCTGGTGTGTGACAGTGCGCAGGCGCAGGGCTACGCAATTTTTCGTTACACCGGTGATGACGGCCGCTGGCAGGACGTTGACAGTGGTGACGTAAATGCCTTTATTCACTCCCGTCTTGGCGATGATTTTTCCTGCAAAGATTTCAGAACCTGGGGGGCATCCCGTTTCGGTCTGTTGTCACTGCCGGATGTGGAGAATTTGTATCTGCAAAACCAGCGCCGGCGCTGGGATACGACTTTTGTTAAGCACATTGCTTCCATGCTCGGCAATACGCCCTCAGTATGCCGCCAATATTACATTCACCCGAAACTAATTTCTTTGTGTGAAGAGGAAGAAAATCGTCAGCAGACACTGATGGAGATCGAAAAGATATTGGAAAAGAATAAACCCGGCAACAAGCTCACTTCGGCTATTGAACAGCGTCTTGCTCAAATTATTGTGTCATAAAACTGTCAACTTGCTGAACAGGGTAGTTTTAATCTGAAAAACAATTTTTAGCGTATAACTGGCATGAATTGCCGTGTCTGATAGCTACGCTAAATTATTTTACTGTTGCTTATGTGTTCTAAAACAATGAGTTATATTTTGTTTTTTTGCTGGAGTGCTGCTGAATTCAGTAATGATGAAATTGGCAATAAGGAGCCGGAAAGTCAGAGTTTCTAATAATTAGACTTGAAGGTAATTGTGTTTTTTTGTTATAGTTAGAACTCAAATTAATTAGTCAGATAAACAAAACGGCGCATCCGGCGCCGTTTTGTTTATCTATTTAAAGTAAGGAGCTGAATACCGGTTATGCAATTTGAAGGCTACATCTCTTTAGCCCTGTATTTTCTGGCAATGCTGGGAATTGGTTTGTTTGCGTACAGGCAATCTACCAGCGATATCTCAGGTTATATACTCGGCGGCCGGCAGGTCAGCCCTCAGGTTACAGCGTTATCAGCAGGCGCCTCAGACATGAGCGGCTGGATGTTAATGGGATTACCGGGGGCGATGTACTTATCGGGATTTGATGCGCTTTACATTGCTATCGGTCTGGTTGCCGGTGCACTGGCTAATTACCTGTTGGTGGCACCCAAACTGCGGGTTTATACAGAAGTAGCAGATGATTCGCTGACTGTACCCGAATTTTTCGCGAAACGGTTCGGTAAATCCGATGCAAGAGTACGAATTGTTTCTGCAGCCATCATCGTGATGTTTTTCACGCTTTATACGTCTGCTGGTCTGGTAGCCGGGGGCAAGCTGTTTGAAAGTGCTTTTGACGTACAGTACCAGTGGGGATTATTAATCACGCTGGGTGTGGTTGTGTCCTATACTCTGCTTGGTGGTTTTTTAGCCGTCAGCATGACCGATTTCGTTCAGGGATGCATTATGTTTGTCGCTCTGGTACTCGTACCGGTTGTTGCATTCACTGAGTTTGACAGTATTGCACAGATGAATAATGCAGCTTATGAGTCGATACCTGGTCTGGCCGCATCGTGGGAAAGCGTCACTTTGATTGGACTGGTGTCCAGTCTGGCGTGGGGGCTTGGATATTTTGGTCAGCCGCACATTATTGTACGGTTCATGGCAATCCGGTCAGTGAAGGCAATTTCTACCGCCCGGAATATTGGTATGTCGTGGATGCTGGTAACCATCGCCGGTGCGCTGGGAACGGGGTTTGTCGGTATTGCTTATGCTAATCAGTTTGGCCTTGCGATTGATGATCCGGAAACAATATTTATCGTGTTTTCTCAATTATTGTTTCATCCGTTAATCAGCGGCTTTTTGATGGCGGCAATTCTGGCTGCCATTATGAGTACGATTTCATCGCAGTTACTGGTATCGGCGAGTTCACTGACTGAAGACATTTATCGTGTGGTCAGTAAGAAACAGGTCAGTGAATCAGACACCGTAATGATTGGACGTTTTGGTGTAGCAGGTGTTGCGATAGCAGCGTTGCTGCTGGCACTGGACTCGTCGAATACAATTTTGTCTCTGGTGAGCAATGCGTGGGCAGGTTTTGGTGCAGCCTTCGGACCACTGGTATTGTTTTGTTTGTATAAACGTGACCTGACACACAATGCAGCGTTGGCAGGCATTATCAGTGGTGCGGCAACGGTATTGTTCTGGATTTATGTTCCTGTCCTCGAAGACGGGAAAACACTGAGTAGTGCTGTTTACGAAATTATTCCCGGGTTTGCTGTAAGTACAGTAACACTGTGGTTGTTCTCCGCTATGGGTAAGGCCCCGTCGTCTGAAGTATCGGCCATGTTCAGCGAAGCGAACCGGGAACTGGCGAATCAACAATCTTAAGGTAAATTGATATTATGATACGTAAAAATTGGAATCGCATTGTCATTAAAGTCGGTAGTGCTTTAATTTCACCGAACCGCAAAGGCTGCAGCAGTCACTATCTGCTCAGTATTGCACAGTTCATTGTGAAATGCCGTGCGATGGGAACACAGGTTGTGCTGGTATCTTCAGGCTCAGTAGCCGCAGGTGCACATCAGTTCCCTGATGGAGAACGTACCGATATTACTGTGAAGAAGGCGATGGCTGCAGCGGGTCAGACTGAAATGATGGCTACCTGGGACCGGTTATTTGACTTTCCTTCAGCACAGATGTTGCTGACACATGCTGATTTACGTGACCGTGAGCGTTACGTGAGCATACGGGACACGATTTTCAGTCTGCTTGATCACAACATACTTCCTATCGTTAATGAAAACGATACGGTAACAACAGATAAGTTGAAAGTTGGCGATAATGATAACTTGTCTGCGATGGTAGCAGCAGCCGCTGATGCGGATGCATTAATTATTTGTTCTGATGTGGATGGTCTTTATGATAAAAATCCGCATACCAATGATGATGCATCTTTACTGTCAGAAGTTGAGCATATCGACCAGCGAATTTATGACATGGCTGGTGGCGCTGTTGAAGGTGGTGTGGGCACCGGCGGCATGCGCACGAAAATTGAAGCAGCAGAGAAAGCGGTATCGCATGGTATAGATACTTTCATTATTAATGGTTTTACTGAGCTTTCGTTTAATATGCTGCTGGACGGCAAAAATCCGGGTACTCACTTCATTGCTCATGAGAAGCCGATGGCAGAAAACGAGCACTGGATGAGACATACAACCCGTGCGCAGGGTGAGGTGATCGTAGAAAGTGAATTTGCGCCGATCCTGTCTGAAGATGCAGAATCGCTGACCAGCAAAGAAATTGTGGACGTTAAAGGTGAGTTCTCGGTGGGAGACACCATCATCGTCAGAAAAGATGACGGGACCAAACTGGTGAAGGCACGCTCGAATTACAGCAGTTGCCTGCTTAACTTTATCGCCAATCAGGAAAATGATGAGTTTGCGTCGGAGTTTGAAGAAAAAACCGGCCCCATCATTTCGAAAAAGAATTTAGCAAATCTGGAGAAAGAATGAGTTTAATTACGACATTAGCAAAAAATGCCAAACAAGCCGCACAGAAATTAGCGGTATTGGATGAAAGCACGAAGAATGCCGTGCTTAAAGACATGGCAGCGGCTCTCCGTGCTAATACAGCGTCAATTAAACAGGTCAATACCGAAGAAGTTGCACGGGCTAAAGAGAATGGTCTGGATGCAGCTATGATTGACCGTCTGACGTTGAATGATGAACGCATCGAAGCCATGGCGGAAGGCATAGAAGTGATTATTTCGCTTGACGATCCTGTCGGACAGGAGCGTGTTATCGGTACCCGTCCGAATGGCATTGAAATTAAGAAAATGCGTATCCCGTTAGGCGTCGTGTGCATGATTTATGAAGCCCGGCCTAATGTGACGGCTGACGCCGGTGCACTGTGTTTTAAATCCGGTAACGGGGTTATCCTGCGTGGCGGTAAAGAAGCACTGGATACCAGTCTGGCAATTGCCGGCTTGCTGCAGGATGTACTTGAAAAGCACGGGTTACCGAAAGAGCTGATCAGTGTGGTTCCTGATCCGGACCGCGCGTTAATGCAGGAGTTGATGGAGCAGCGTCATTACATCGACGTGATTATTCCGCGTGGTGGTGAAGGGCTCATCAACTACGTCACAGACAATTCTAAAGTGCCGGTAATCCAGCACTTTAAAGGCGTGTGTCACTTATACGTAGATAAAGATGCTGATCTTGATAAAGCCATGGCGCTGCTGCTGAACGGTAAAACACAGCGTACCGGTGTGTGTAATGCACTGGAAGGTCTGGTGGTGCATCAGGCTGTTGCCGGTGACTTTTTACCTCAGGTAGCGAAAGCCTTTGAAGAGCACAATGTGAAAGTGCATGTAAATGACAAAGGTGCGCAGTACTTCGATAATGCAGATGTTATTGCTGATGATGCCTTTGGCGAAGAGTACCTTGGACTGGAAATCGCCGTCCGTGTGGTTGAAGACTTTGATGCCGCTATTCAGCATATTGCTGACTTCGGCAGTAACCACACCGAAGTTATTTGTACCGAAAATGCTGATGCAGCGAACTACTTCCAGCGTGCGGTAGACGCCTCAGTTGTGATGGTAAACGCATCGTCACGTTTTTCTGACGGCAGTCAGCTTGGGCTGGGAGCAGAAATTGGTATCGCAACCACTAAATTGCATGCCTATGGCCCGATGGGTCTGGAATCGCTGACCGCTGAGAAATTCCTCGTTAACGGAACAGGGCAGGTGAGATCGTAACTTTTCACTGGTCCGCATTGTACTTACAGTACTGAATTGCGATAATCCAAAGCACCGGGCAACAGCCCGGTGTTTTTTTATGTTAATCCGGTTCTTACGTAGGTTTTATGATAGACATCAGCGTTGATTTTCAAGCCTGGTGGCAACAGGTTGCCGATTTTTCCCAGTCCCACAAACTGCCGGCGTCTGCAGTCCTGATCATTGTTTTTTTGCTGACCAAACGTGCCATTTTACGTTTGCTTAAAAAACGCAGTAAAAAAACCGGCGAAGACAGACGTCATTCCATCAACATCATTGAACAGTTGGGCAACGCAACCTTACTGGTGTTGTTGATCATGGTATGGTCCACCGAAATCCAGAACCTCGCAATCTCCATTGCTGCTTTTATGGTGGCCATTGTTTTTGCTACCCGCGAATTCATACAGTGTTTTATGGGATTTATTTATTACCTCGGCGCCCGGCCGTTTCGCGTGGGCGACTGGATTGAGATGAATAATATTCGTGGTGAAGTGGTGGAAATGGACTGGGCTAAAACCGCGCTGCTGGAAGTCGATCCCGAATCCCATACCTACACCGGTAAGCATTTGTATATTCCGAACAGCCAGCTGGTTACCCAGCCAATCAGAAATCTTAACTTCCTGCGGCGCTACACCCTGCACAGTTTTACTCTGGTCATGGAGCCGGAGACGAATCCATATGCAATTCTGCCTGCTTTTAAAACCCGGACGCTGAAGCATTGCGAACATTTCCGTGAAGTCGCCGGACGTTATAAAAGTTTAATCGAACGCCATATGGAAGCGGAGTTTATTGATATCGATCCGGATATCGCAATTGAAACCAATCAGTTTGCGAAACTGCGCATCACCGTGTCTTTGTTCTGCCCCATTGATGAAGCCCATACGTTGCAGCAAAAGATATCAGAAGACTGGATGGCGTTGTGGCACAGTGAAATTGCCACAGCCAATCGCCCGTCCGGCAAAACGGTAGCAGAAGAATAGCGCTATACGCCATCCTGCCAGTTACGCTGTCGTGAAAAGTGACTGCTCAGAAAGGCCATCTGGTCAGCCAGAATACGCCGGTTCATCAGGTAGAAACGTTCATAAAGATTTGGCCTGAAAGGAACGGCAAGTAACGGCATGTTAGCTTCTTCCGGTGTACGGGCTCCCTTGGCGTGATTACAGCGCCCGCAGGCCGTGGCGACATTCGTCCATTTATCCTGACCACCACGGGATCGTGGAATGATATGGTCGCGGGTGAGCTGGCCGGGGCTGAAGCGCTGACCGCAATACAGGCATAAATGATCATCCCGGCGGAAAAGATAACGGTTACATAATGCAATTTTTCCGCTTACATCAGTCACATTTCCGTCGCAGGCAATAATGCTGGATAACGTCAGTTCGCTCCGGATTCCGGCATTATTCCAGCCACCGTGCAGGGTACAGGCGGTCGCACCAAGTTCGAACAACACTTTGTCCTGACAATAAAGCCTTGCAGCCTCTTCGGGCAAAACCCATTCCTGTGGCATACCCGCTTTGTTGAGTCTTAATACCAGCATCAGGGACATCTCCTCATGTGTGACTCTTATAGCATACTGCTTTATATTTCAATATGATGAAAAAGTAATCAATTGCCAAGTTTTTTTGTTGTTTAATTCGCCTGCAAACAGCAAATCAAAAAATCTTTGCAGTTTAAGGAGATAAATCCGGCAGTCAGCGGCTTTCAGGCATTTGATAATGGCATTAGGTAATTATCGCGGCTATACTATGCGCCGCGTTCAAAAGCGAATATATATATTAAAGAAAATAAAGGACAAATAGTGACTCCTATTACTCATTCTTTTCAGTATGGTCAGCATACTGTAACTCTGGAAACTGGCGTTATCGCACGTCAGGCAACTGCAGCCGTCATCGCCAGCATGGACGATACCTCTGTGATGGTAACTGTAGTTGGTAAAAAAGAAGCGAAAGCCGATCAGGATTTCTTCCCGTTAACGGTTAACTATCAGGAAAAAGCTTACGCTGCCGGTAAAATCCCGGGTGGCTTTTTCAAGCGTGAAGGCCGTCCTTCAGAAGGCGAAACACTGACAGCCCGTCTGATTGACCGTCCAATCCGTCCACTGTTCCCGGAAGGTTTTTTCAATGAAGTACAGGTTGTTGTTACCGTACTTTCTGCGAACCCTGAAATCCCGACTGACATCATTTCACTGATTGGTACGTCTGCGGCACTGGCTATCTCCGGTATTCCATTCAACGGTCCTGTTGGTGCAGCCCGTGTAGGTTACAAAGATGGCGAGTACATCCTGAATACACGTTTCTCTGAGCAGCCTGAAAGCCAGCTTGACCTGGTGGTTGCCGGTACTGAAAGTGCGGTTCTGATGGTTGAATCTGAAGCCAGCGTACTGTCTGAAGACGTGATGCTGGGTGCGGTAATGTTCGGTCACGAACAGTCGCAAGCAGTTGTGGAAGCGGTTAAGTCTTTCGCTGCTGAAGTAAATACTCCGGCATGGGACTGGGCGCCTAAAGCTGAAAACACCGAACTGAAAGCGAAAGTAAAAGAACTGGCTGAAAGCGGCATGACTGCGGCTTACCAGATCTCTGACAAGCTTGAGCGTAAAGACGCAGTAACAAAAGTTACTGAAGAAGCACTGGCAAAAATTCTGGAAGAAAATCCAGAGCAAGATGCTAAAGAAGCTTCTGATCTGCTGCACGACCTGGAAAGTGATGTAGTACGTTCACGCATCCTGGCTGGTGAGCCACGTATTGACGGTCGTGATCCTGCTATGGTTCGTGCCCTTGACGTTGCGACTGGCGTATTGCCACGTACTCACGGTTCTGCTGTTTTCACCCGTGGTGAGACTCAGGCTCTGGTTGTTGCCACTCTAGGTACAGAACGTGACGCACAGATGATTGATGAACTGCAGGGCAAGCGTGACAGCAAGTTCATGCTGCACTACAACTTCCCTCCATACTGTGTGGGTGAAACCGGTATGATCGGTTCGCCTAAGCGTCGTGAAATCGGCCACGGTCGTCTGGCGAAACGTGGTATTCAGGCGGTTATGCCTTCTGATGAAGAATTCCCGTATGTAGTGCGTGTGGTTTCTGAAATCACTGAATCTAACGGTTCATCTTCTATGGCGTCTGTATGTGGTACTTCTCTGGCGCTGATGGATGCCGGTGTACCAATTAAAGCGTCTGTTGCGGGTATTGCAATGGGACTGGTTAAGAGCGACGAAAACTTCGTGGTTCTGTCTGACATTCTGGGTGACGAAGATCATCTGGGTGACATGGACTTTAAAGTAGCCGGTACTACCGAAGGTATCACTGCACTGCAGATGGATATTAAGATCGAAGGTATCACCAAAGAAATTATGCAGATTGCACTTAAGCAGGCAAAAGAAGCCCGTTTACACATTCTCAGCGTAATGGATAAGGCGATCACCGGTCACCGTGAAGAGCTGAGCGAATTTGCTCCACGCATCTACACCATGAAGATTGATCAGGACAAGATCCGTGACGTAATCGGTAAAGGTGGCGCGATGATTCGCTCTATCACTGAAGCGTCTGATACCAACATCGAAATCGAAGATGACGGTACTATCAAGATCTTCGCCACTGAGCGTGCTAAAGCAGATATCGCGATCGGTATGATTGAAGGCGTAACGGCTGAAATCGAAGTAGGCAAAACCTACAACGGTAAGATCACCCGTATCGTAGACTTCGGTGCATTCGTAGAAGTGCTGCCTGGTAAGGAAGGTCTGGTTCACATTTCACAAATTGCTCACGAGCGTGTGAACAAAGTGACCGACTACCTGAAAGAAGGCGAAATGGTTGACGTGAAAGTCATGGAAATTGACCGTCAGAACCGTGTACGTCTGAGCATCAAAGAGCTGCTTGAAAAGCCGGCTCCTGCAGAAGCTAAAGAAGATAAAGGCGAATAAGCTTTTATTTTCACCTTGTTGAAAAGGGCGCTTCTGGCGCCCTTTTTGTTTTTTACCTGTCCGTTGCCGGCTCGCCGTTGCACACGGATAATGATCAGGAGTGGAATATGACCAGCGATGAACAGACCAGAATTGAAGCAGCAACCTTCCGCCGGTTACTGAAACATCTGGATGATAATAAACAGGTGCAGAATATCGACCTGATGATCCTTGCGGATTTCTGTCGTAACTGTCTGGCTAAATGGTACAGCAAGGCAGCGGCAGATGAAGGTGTTGACGTAGATTACGAGGCGGCCAGGGAAGCGGTTTACGGTATGCCTTACAGCGAGTGGAAGGAAAAACACCAGTTGCCGGCTACTGCTGAGCAGCTCGCAGCCATGGAAGCGAAGAAAAAATAGAAAACGGCCGGCAGGCCGTTTTTTTATGCGTGTTCTTTATCAGCCTGTAAATTACTGAAACGAAAAGCATGGGGCAGTAAATCGCCAACTGTATAGGTTTCTGTTTTACCGTTGTCAGTCACCAGAATCACCGGTGTGTCATCACCTGCAAACTCAGCTATTTTTTGCCTGCATCCGCCGCAGGGGAAGCAGAAACTGTCATTGGGACTGGCTATTACAATGGCCTTAATTTGTCGGGCGCCTCCTGCAATCATTGCTCCGATGGCTGTGGCTTCTGCACACTGGCCAAGCGGATAAGCCGCGTTCTCAACATTGCAGCCGGCAAAGATACTGTCACCGGTGGTGAGCACGGCGGCACCTACATGAAAACCGGAGTAGGGGGCATGGGCATGTTGCTTTGCTGCCTGGGCTGTTTCTTTCAGTTGTGTTATTCTTTTATTTTCCATTACATCTCTCTGGTGGCTCAGGCTTTACTTTTTTTACCAAATCGGCGATGGTGTCAGCCATCGGATGACTGTCAGGAAGACAGTTTGCCCGCGCCACGTCATTTTCATAGCGAGTGAATCCATTTTTAACATGCGTAAAGTCATTAGTCTCATCTTTTTTTCTTATCTGGCGGTCTCTGTGTCCGGCTGTGCCAGTTCACAACAAGCGCAACCCAAAGGAGAAATGGGGAATCTGTTACTCGCAGAACCAGCGCCGGTTAATCCACGCTCTCAAATGGCAATTGCGCGGTACAATCAGGTACTGGCGAATGCGACTATTCCCGACGGGGATCGTGCAGAGTTACTTTATCAGCGCGGTATGTTGTACGACAGTGTCGGCCTGGCAGGTCTGGCGCAGTATGATTACACGCAGGCTTTGCAACTCAAGCCGGACATGGCGGAAGCGTATAATTCAATCGGAATTCATTTTGTGCAGCAGCTGGATTTTATTCAGGCATACGAAGCATTTGATTCTACCCTTGATATCGATCCGGAATATGACTTCGCATTTTTAAACCGTGGTATTGCACTGTACTACGGCGGTCGCGCTGATTTGGCCATCGACGATCTCACCACTTTTCAGACCAAAGACGAAACAGACCCTTTCAGGGTTTTGTGGACATTCTTTGCCAAACACGATATCGATCCGGTTGATGCTAAGGCTTGGCTGGTCGCCGTGCGGCCGGGGCTTAATCCCGGACACTGGGCGGTGAAACTGGTTGATTTGTTTTTAGGCACATCCAGTGAAACGGCATTACTCAATTCGCTTATCGAAGGCATCTCCAGCCAGAAAGAGCTGACAGATCGTCTTTGTGAGGCTTATTTCTATCTCGGTAAATACCATAGCGCGCTGGGAAACAAGGGTATCGCTTCAAATTATTTCAAGCTGGCTCTCAGTACCAATGTGTATGATTATGTGGAGCACCGTTATGCCAGAATTGAGCTGAACCGTTTGCGCCATCCCGCTGACGATACTGAATAACCCGAATCCTGTATGCGTGGATTTATCGTAGCACTGCTGGCTATATTGCTGGTAGGGTCTGACTCAGGTCGTGATACCCGTCAACTCCTTCACAATGCAGAGTCCGCATCGAACCCTGCTTCACTGTTATGGCTGGCAGCCTCAAACGGCAGCGGTGTAGCAGAAGACCGCCTTGTAGCCTGGGCCACTATGCAGGGGTCAGCGTTCTGGCTTAATAAGCTGGTTGCTCTGGATAACGCCGATGCGGCCTGGGCACTGTATCAACTGGTCGGCGATGATGCGAAAAGTGACCGGTTGATGAGCCTGGCAGCTATCGGCAATGTGCCCGAAGCTCAGCTGGCCTTTGCCATGACAACGGATGACCCGGTAAAACGGGAAACCTGGCTTAAACGGGCCGCCGGACAAGGTTATTTGCCGGGTCAGGCGGCACTTGCCGACTGGTACTTACTGCATGCCCAACCGGAAGAAGCCAGACCCTGGCTTCGTGTAACCGCTAATGATTATCCGCAAAGTGCTTTTCAGTATGGCAGATTGCTGTGGGCAGACGGTAAACGTAAGGCTGCCGGTAAATGGATTGCTCAGGCTGCTGACAGCGGTCATGAAATGGCGGGGAAGGTCAGACGTATTCTGTCAACCTATTCACCCTACAGCGCAGCCTCAGTGCCGGCTAAAGCCAGAACGGATGAAAGTTGCAGCCAGAAAATAGGTCTGTTTGCTACTTCGTTATCGACCATTGTAAAAGCCGATGAAATCGTAACAGAATTCCGCAAAGACAAACGCCTGCAGTCACTGGCAATTTGTCTGGATGCGCCGGTGTGGCTGACGGATGACAGTCTGAACTGTGGTGGCGACTGGAAAGGACAGGGACGCCTCGGTTGTGATGTAAGGCCCCTTGCCAACGCGGTGGAAAAGCGGGGATTAACCCATGCTGTGATTATTGCAGAGCAGGGTAAAGCCAACGTAAATAACGGTGTAATGTTTCTCGACCTGATTGACTCCTATGCGGTTTTTGTTCATGAGCTGGCGCACTTTGCCGGATTTGTTGATGAATATGCGCTGGGGAAAAATGCCGCCAAACGGTACTGCGGCAGTGGGGATGCCCCAAATCTGATTTTCGACGGCAAAATTACCTATTCACCTCTCTCCACACTGGATAACTGGCAGGCATTGCAACCCGGTGTCGGGATCTGGCCGGCACAAAGTTGCGCCCGTTCCGATATCCGTGCCTATAAACCTTCCGGGCATATTACCTTTCTTGAACACCATGACAGCGGGGATATTCCACCAATCTACATGGCTTTGTGGCGTCAGCAACTTTCACGCCCTGAAGCCCAGCGTCCGGTATTCATGAATTTGTTTCAGTCTTTTCAAAAGGCAGGGCAAACCCGCAAGGCCGGAAAATGGCTGGATAAATACAATGCCTTTCTCGGAGCAGGAAAGGGAGACCCGGAAGAAACGGTTCCTGAAGAAGACGACGAGGAACCGTTACCGTTTTAAAACTGTTTTCAGCGGCTTTGTAAACCGGGCTTCAGACGTTCAACCCACATGGCGGTGGCACCACAAATAGCCACCGGCATAACGATAAAGTTCACCAGCGGAATAAGGGAAAATAAGCTCACGCCCACGCCGAAAGAGAAACACAGTGTCTTATGTTTTCCCAGGTGCGCCCGCATCACCTTAAACGGTACTTTATGGTTGTCGTAGGGATAGTCACAATACTGAATGGCCATCATCCACGCATTGAACATAAACCATAACACCTGGCCGATGACAGGGATAAGAAGAAACAGGATTAAAAACACAATGGCTCTGGGGATGTACCAGATTAACTTGGCGAATTCTCTTCCCAGCATCCGTGGTACATCTTTAATTAAGTCCAGCAGACCGTCATCGCCGATTGACTGACCAGTGAGGTGACGCTCAACTTTTTCGGCCAGAATGCCGTTAAAAGGAGCCGCTATCCAGTTAGCCAGGGTACCGAAAACCAATGCAAAAATCAGCAGCACTGACAGGACTGCAAGAGGCCAGAGGAAAAAGCTGATCACACCACGAAGCCAGTCCAGCCATTGCGGGATTAAGCTCATCAGCCAGCTAATGCCTTCTCCTATTTCGCCGAACAGAAAGTAAAATGCCACGGAAAAAAGCAGCAAATTAACCGTCAGCGGGATGAATACAAACCGTTTCAGGCCCTTTGTTTTAATCAGTGAAAAGCCGGTCATAAAATAACTGAGTCCGCTTTTATTTTGCATTACGTCTCCTGAAGCTGCACTTGAAAATGGGTTCTGATCCGGATTCAAATTGCCGGGCCAGTATGCACATGCAGTATACCTGTATCCGCATGCGGTGAGAAAACCCAATTGTTACAGCGTGTGAGTTTTGATAGAGTCAGCGGATAACAATAATTTTCCTATGCGCTGATCACCGGTAACCCGTTATTTATGCTGCAATTTCAGGCATTCTTCAGCTTGGCTGATGGCAACTTGAATCTCCTTTTCTCTGAGAGGTTTTTGTGCGCCTGAAAAAAATTAAGCTGGCCGGGTTTAAGTCCTTTGTCGATCCTACCACCATTCCTTTTCCCGGCGATATGACAGCTATAGTCGGGCCGAACGGCTGCGGTAAATCCAATGTGATTGATGCGGTACGCTGGGTGCTGGGGGAAAGTTCAGCAAAGAACCTCCGTGGCGACGCCATGACGGATGTCATATTCAACGGCTCCTCAGCGCGAAAACCTGTCGGTCAGTGTTCAGTTGAACTGGTTTTCGATAACAGCAGCGGTCGCATTGGTGGTGAATTCGCTCAGTATAATGAACTGGCCGTGAAACGGCTGGTAACCCGCGATGCCCAGTCTCTGTATTTTCTTAACGGCACCCGTTGCCGACGCCGGGATGTGACCGATTTGTTTCTGGGAACCGGTCTCGGCCCCCGCAGTTATGCCATTATCGAACAGGGCATGATTTCCCGTTTGATTGAGTCAAAGCCGCAGGAGTTGCGGGTATTTATAGAAGAAGCTGCCGGCATATCAAAATACAAAGAGCGCCGCAGGGAGACTGAAAACCGTATCCGGCACACACAGGACAATCTTGAACGGCTGGAAGACGTGCGGGGTGAACTTGGCCGGCAACTGGAAAAGCTGCAACGTCAGGCGGCTGCCGCTCAACGCTATAAGGCCCTGAAGGCCAGTGAACGGAAACTGAAAGGTGAACTGTCTGCCATCCGCTGGCTCAAACACACGCAGCATATAGAAAAGATTGAAGGTGAACTGGCAAAAGAACAAAATGAGCTGGATGCACTGATTGCACAGCAGCGTGGTGATGAGGCCGGTATCGAGAAATACCGCACGCAGTCTGAAGACATTAAAACGGCACTGGATGACGTACAGCAGGCTGTGTTCACTATTTCCACACAAATTACCCGCATTGAACAGAACACCCTTCACAGCCAGCAGCGTGACAATCAGATTTCAGCTGAACTGGAAGATCTTCATCAGCGCCGTGAACTGTTAGCGGCGTCGCTTCAGGAAGCTGAGCAGGCACTTGAGAAGGCAGATATGTCTCTTGAACAGTCTGAGCCTGAACTGCTGATGTTAGAAGAAACGATCTTCCAGGCTGAAGAGCGGGCTGAATCTGCAGAATCTGCGTTAAGGGACTACAACCGCAAGCGTCGTGAACAGGAACAACACTATCATTCTCTTAAGCAAAAGGTGCAGGGATTACACAGCCAGATCCAGTCGGTGACCAGTATGCAACTGCGCACAACACAGCGCATCGGTGAATTGAATGATGAGCTGACGGCACTGGATGATGACACGTTGAGTGAGCGTCTCGAAGAGGCGCAGGCTGAGCAGGAGCTGGCCGCAGAAAAATCCGCTATAGCTGAAGATGAAGTGATTATCAGTAAAGATGCGCTTAATGCCGCATCAGAACTATATCAGACGGCAACCGCTGCGCAGGCAGGTTGTCAGCGGGAACTGGACCAGGCGGCTTCCCGTTTTGCAGCCCTTGAAGCGTTGCAGGAACTGGCGGAAGCTGAAGCAGGTGAACTCCCTGAGGGTGTCGCATTACTGTGGAAAAGTATCAACGTAAAGCCGGGATTTGAGGCGCTGATTGAAAAAGTCACTGTGTGGTTAAACAACCCGCTGGTGGCAGCAGAGTTTCCAGTGGAAACCCTCATAGCGTCTGCAGAACATTTTCCGCAGGGGCACAGGATTTTGCCTCTTCATACAGACAGACCACCTGCAGAAGGCACACTGGCGTCATGTTTGAATGACGGCTACATCCCGTCATTGTTTTACCGTATCCGTCTTGTCGCTGACCTGGCGGCAGCGCGCACGTTATTGCCGGCGCTGGCTGCCGGTGAATCGGTAGTCACTGAAACCGGAGAATGGTTATCTGCAGACTGGCTGTTAAGAGGAACCGTGCAGGAAGACAGTGCAGGTGCACTGCAGCGTCATGCGCAAATGGCGCAATTGCAGAGCGAAATTGACAGCCTGAGCGAACAGCTTGCAGAACTTCAGTTTCAGGCAGACAGTGCCGCAGAGGAAAAAACACGGGCGGAAGAGCATCTTGAAATCACCAGGCAGGCGCAGGTGCGCTCTGCTCAGCAACAACAGCAGGCTGCACATCAGGTAGCCATGCTGAAGCAGGAAGTTGCCCAGTTAGCCTTACGGCAGCAAAAAATCCGCGATGAACTTACCCGACAAAAGCAGACTCTGGCCGGGGATGATGAACAACTTGATACATTGACGGCTCAGCTTGAAGTGCTGGAAATGCAGTTGATGGATGCGGAGGAAGAGGAGCAGAATGCGTCGTCAGAGCGGGAAAGGTTCGAGCACGAACAGCAGGATGCGAGGCAGTCTGCAGAGCAGCAGAAATCCCGTAAACATCAGCTTGAACTGTCTGTACAGCAGCAGCGAAATCAGCAGCAATTATACCGCGAACAGGTAACGCGTAACCAAGCGCAGCTGGCTGAATACCGTCAGCGTGAAGACGCGTTAACACAGGAAAAACAGTCCCTTAGTCAACCTATGGCGATGCATGAAGCACAACTTGCGCAATTACTCGACGACCGCGAAGTGCAGGAAGCGTTGCGTATAGAAAAGCAGAATGCGTTAAGCGATGTTGAAGCCCTGCTGAGGGAAGCGCAGCAGGGGCATCATGGCGTAGCTGTAAAAATTCAGCAGCGGAACACCGTTATTGACGGGTTAAAAATTGATATCGAAGGCGCCCGTGTAAGGGCCATGTCGGTACTCGAATTATTGCAGGAAACCGGTCAGTCTCTGAAAGAAATCTTACCTGACCTGGATGACACCGCGGATGAAAAGAGCTGGCAACAAGAACTGGAAAAAACCACCGCAGCGGTTGCCCGTCTGGGGGCGGTGAATCTGGCGGCCGTGGAAGAATATGAGACGCAGGCGGAACGAAAACAGCATCTCGATACGCAGTTTGATGACCTGGTATCTGCGCTGGATACGCTGCAAAGCGCTATCCGTAAAATAGACAAAGAAACCAAAACCCGTTTCTCAGCAACCTTTGAACAGGTGAATGAGGATTTGAAACAACTCTTTCCTAAGGTATTTGGCGGCGCTGACAGATGATGATCTGCTTGAGACCGGTGTGACAATTATGGCCCGGCCGCCCGGTAAGAAAAATAGTACAATTCACCTTTTAAGCGGTGGAGAAAAAGCGTTAACCGCTTTATCATTGGTGTTTGCAATTTTCCGGTTGAATCCGGCGCCCTTCTGTTTACTTGACGAAGTGGATGCGCCGCTGGACGATGCCAACGTGGGGCGTTTCTGTAAACTGGTATCAGAAATGTCAAAGTCGGTGCAATTTATCTATATCACCCACAATAAGATTGCGATGGAAATGGCAACGCACCTCACTGGTGTCACTATGGCAGAGCCAGGGGTTTCCCGCATGGTTGCTGTAGATGTTGATGAAGCCATGGCCTTCGTCGAAGCATAACAAAGGGCGAACGAATTAAATGGATGAACTACGTTTATCACTCCTTATCCTGGGTACCTGTTTTATTATTGGCGTGCTCGCCCATGGTATCTGGAAAATCAGAAAAAATAACAATGCGACCAAGAAAGAGCGTATTGAACCCGGCCAGTGGCAGGATGACAATTCAGAAGAACAGGACGACTGGTCTGCAGAGCAGGGCGACGATCATAAAGGTTATGATGATTTAGGTCTGGGAGCGGTAAGAGTGGTTTCCTCTGCTAAACCTGTAGCAGACACCGGCGATGATGAAGAATCTGAGCCGTCAATCTCCCGTCCGGTTAATGAAGACACGGGCGAAGAGACAGTTTCGAAGCCGGAACCTCAGACGCAGGCAACCAAGCTGTATGGTTCAGTGGTGACTAACCCTAAACCTCATATGCAGGGTAACCGGCATGTTTCGCCGGAGCAGCCAGATGACGATCCCATCCCGGATCCGCCTGAGTTTCTTATTCGTAAAGAGCAAAAAGCCGTCGCAGATGAACCGCAGGCTGATGATTTTACGCTGGATGCCCAGCAAGTTGAGCCGGCAGTTAAAGGCAATGCGTCTGACGAACAAAGCTCAGACCATGACATCGATACTGACAGCAAGAAAGTTGCTAAGAAGCGGGGTTTGCTGCGTCGTCGTCAGGAACCGAATTTCGGTGATGACCAGATGAGAATTGATTTCGACGACAGTCAGAGCCAGCCGGCTGCAGAGTCCGGCGCTGCGCCTTCAGAGGATGTGGAGCAGGAGGTGCTCGTTGTTAACGTACGGGCTCAGGACGACACACCTATTTCAGGTGCCGCATTATTGCCTTTATTACTCACATTAGGGTTTAAGTTCGGTGATCAGGATATTTTCCACCGTCATGTGAATTCAAATGGTAAGGGACCAGTACTCTTCAGTCTGGCCAATATGTTCAAGCCGGGGGTTTTCGATATTGATAACCTGGAGAACTTTACCACTCAGGGTGTGTCATTATTCATGATCCTGCCCATCGACGGGGTTGATGCCCATCAGGTTTTCAACATGATGCATAATGCAGCCCGGAAAATTGCTGACGAATTCAATGCGCAAATTCTGGACGGTCGCCGCAGTGTACTGACCAAACAGGGATTGCAGCAATACATGGAAAAAATCCGCGAATTTGAACGCAAGCGAATGATTACCCGCCACTGATCCATCAGCGCTGTTACCCTGCTGTAGCAGCGCTTTGCAAGAGACACTTTATGTCAACAGATAAAGCCTCCGTTGCCAGTCGTATAGAGACGCTGCGCGACACTATCACCCGTTATAATACCCAGTACTATGTGGAAGATGCTCCTTCTGTACCTGACGCTGAATACGACCGGCTCATGCAGGAGCTTAAATCACTGGAAGCCGCCCATCCGGACCTGCTGACAGCGGATTCGCCGTCTCAGAAAGTAGGTGGTGCGCCCCTTGCCGCCTTTGAGCAGGTCACCCACGAAGTTCCTATGCTATCGCTGGATAATGCCTTTGATGAAGCTTCACTGAACGCCTTTGAAAAACGTATTGGTGACCGCCTGAAAGACCATTCTGCTTTAATGTTCAGTTGTGAGCCTAAACTGGATGGCCTGGCTGTCAGTATTCTGTATGAAGACGGTGTGCTTGTACAGGCTGCAACACGGGGTGACGGGCAGACAGGGGAAAATATCACGCAGAACGTTAAGACCATCGGCAATGTGCCCCTTCGCCTTAAAGGTAACGATTTGCCCGCCCGTATCGAAGTGCGTGGTGAAGTGTTTATGCCAAAGGCCGGCTTTGATGCGCTTAATGAACGCCAGCGAGAAAAAGGCGATAAAGTATTTGCCAATCCCCGTAATGCCGCTGCTGGCAGTCTGAGGCAACTGGACAGCCGTATTACTGCAAAACGGCCACTGATGTTTTACGCCTACTCACTGGGTGTCGTTTCACCACAGGATTTCGGACTGGAAGATACTCACAGCGCGCGGCTTAAAACGCTGGGTAGCTGGGGCCTGCCGTTGTGCCCTGAGGTTGATGTGGCTGAAGGTGCGAAGGGTTGTCTGGCTTATTATCAGCGTATTCTTGAGCAGCGTGAGCAGTTACCTTACGACATCGATGGTGTGGTATTCAAAGTTGACCGCATAGACTTGCAGCAAACACTGGGGTTTGTCGCCCGCGCTCCCCGCTGGGCAATTGCACAGAAGTTTCCTGCACAGGAAGAAATGACACGCTTACTGGATGTGGAGTTTCAGGTTGGCCGGACCGGTGCCATTACGCCTGTGGCACGTCTGGAACCTGTGTTTGTGGGTGGTGTTACGGTATCTAACGCTACGCTTCATAATCAGGATGAGATCCAACGTCTGGGTGTCAAAGTGGGTGATGTTGTGGTTATCCGCAGAGCCGGTGATGTGATACCACAGGTTGTTTCTGTGGTTGAGGCAAAGCGGCCTGAGGATGCTACGGATATTATATTCCCTGCCAATTGCCCCGTGTGTGATTCTCATGTTGAGAAAGCTGAGGGCGAAGCTGTAGCACGATGTACCGGCGGACTGGTATGTGCTGCACAACGCAAACAGGCACTTAAACATTTTGCTTCACGCAAAGCTTTCGATATTGACGGCCTGGGCGATAAGCTGGTTGATCAACTGGTGGATGCCGGACTGGTGAAGAGTCCTGCTGAATTCTTTCATTTATCGTTAGGCGATCTGGTCAGTCTTGAACGTATGGCAGAAAAGTCAGCTTCGAATTTGCTTACTTCACTGGAAAAGGCTAAAACCACCACCTTGCCCAGATTTCTTTATGCTCTGGGGATCAGGGAAGTAGGCGAAGCGACAGCGTCGAATCTGGCCACACATTTTAAAGATCTGGATGCGTTGTTTGCCGCAGACATTGAAGCCCTGAAAGAAGTGCCGGATGTGGGTGAAGTGGTGGCGACACACATTTACCATTTTGTGCACGAAGAGCATAACCGTGCCATTATCGATGATCTCGTTGCTGCAGGTGTGAACTGGCCGGCTATTCAGGTTGCAGATGCAGGGGATTTGCCTCTGGAAGGCCAGACCTGCGTACTGACCGGTACCATGACGGCCATGGGACGCAATGAGGCAAAAGCATTGCTGCAGCAGTTGGGGGCGAAAGTTGCCGGCTCAGTGTCAGCGAAAACCCACTTCCTTGTAGCAGGAGAAAAAGCCGGCTCAAAACTGACCAAAGCGCAGGATTTAGGCGTTGATGTGTGGGATGAAGAAAAGCTGCTCAGTTTTCTTCGCGAACATAATCTTTCAGGCGAATAAATTAAAATCTGCCATCAGTTTGCCGGTGCTGTGATACCGGCAAGCTTTTTGTGCAGAAGTAATTTGCTGGGATATTTTGTCAAAAGATCAGCGAAGACCGTTAAATCCGGTTTAAACTTTTGAGGCCCGTTGTTTACGGGCTTCTTTACGTGCATTCCATGATTTTCTCACAGAGAAACGCCATATCCAGTTCAGTCCGAAATACCCCAGCAAACCAAATATGACTGAACAGATCCCGCAGCCGACGAGGAAGGCCGGGCCGATGGTGCTGATACTTTCAATTATCCATTTCCAGCTGAACTGCAATTCAAAGTGTCTGGGCTCTGTACCCAGTACCGTTGTACCTACCTTGTAAGCACCGTAAAAAATTGGCGGCATGGTAAACGGGTTCGTGATCCACACGGTTGCTACAGAGAGGGGGAGATTTGCACGGAAGGGAATAGCAGTGGCGGCAGACAACCACATTTGAAACGGAACAGGCCAGAAAGCGAAAAACAAACCAATACCAAACGCGTTAGCTGCTGAACGACGGTTCAGATGCCACAGGTTCGGCTCATGCAAAACTGTGCCGAAGATCCGTAGCGCACGATTGTGCTTTATCGTTTGATGATCTGGTAAAAAACGTCGTATAAATTTTTTTGGCATAAACCGTATTTCATTTCATCCGAAGTAACCAATCCATGCATCAACACGCTGCGCTATGGCTGCTGGCATTCTGCCTGACTTCGCTGTCTGCGAGGTTCTGGCCGGTATTGCCGGGAAAAATCTGGATTGTACTTCTTGCCTGTATCGTCTCCATTATCCACACACACAATGTCAAAATGCACATCCGCACCGCCCTGAAAGCAGGGTGTCGTTTATGTGGTGTTACAAACTGGTACGTGCGCAGTAAAAAACAGTTTAGTGTACTGCCGTATTTACTCAGCGGGATAATGTCCGGATTGATTTGGATGGCAAGTGTAGGGCATTGCTACCTGGCTTGGCAACTCCCTGCCGGCAAAATTCAACAAGATGTCATAGTTACGGGGCAGATAACGTTTACGCAGAGAAATGACAATGGTCAGTGGTTGCATGTTGCTCTTTCGACACTGGGTGACAGGCATTATTTCTTCCGTCCGGTCATCGGTGTTCAATTGCCACAAAATATGGGTGAGCTGGCTGTTCATCAACAGGTGAAGTTAACGGTTAATCTGAAGCCGGCTTCGCCGTTAATGAACCCTGACGGCGATAGCCGGGCAAAAATGGTCAGCATGAAAATGATTGCCACGGGTTCAGTCAAAGCGTTCGGTAACGGTTCTCTTGTTTCTCCGGCTGACAGTCTGCATTACCGGGCAAGTCAGCGTTTGCAGAAAGCGGGTTACTCCCGCTGGCTGGTGGCTTTAATGACTGGCGACCGTTCTTTGCTGACAGACAATGACTGGCAGTTGCTGCAAAAAACCGGAACAGGGCACCTGTTTTCAATTTCGGGTCTGCATGCAGGTATGGTGGCTTTATGGTCTGCCTTACTGACCAGCGTTGTGTTCAGTTGTTTTGCCCGTCTAATCAGTGCCGGGCACAACGGCATGAATATACGGCTTACAGTTGCTGTGGCAACACTCCTCATGACAGCTCTCTATGCGGCGCTGGCCAACTGGCAGGTACCGGTAACCCGCGCGTGGCTGCTTATTTTATTGTTCACATTGCTGCTTACTTTTAAAGTCTGCTGGAGCTGGCGGCACCGGCTGCTTGTGATGGTGTTTCTGTGTATTCTGGTTTCTCCCTTAAGTGTATTCAGTAACAGCTTTTATCTGAGTGCCGGTGCGGTATGCGTTTTAATATTCATTGGCTGGCGGTGGAAACCTTCATCGTATTCATACTTTCACCGCATCATGTTTGTTATTCGCGCCCAGTGCCTGATTTCATTATTGTTAATGCCGTTTACGCTGATATTTTTCGGTTCAGTGTCTTTGCTGACGGCAGGCGTTAATCTCATCGCAATTCCTGTGATCACACTGCTGATGCCCGCTGGCCTGGCAGGGCTGGTACTGAACTATAACGATGGTCTCACAAACACGTTGCTGGATTTGGCTGATACCATCCTGCTATGGATGACGCAGCAACTCAGCGTGATTTCCCCGTATATGGCGGCCTTTGATAATACAGGCGTTAGCGGTCAGGCTGCATTCTGTCTGCTCCTGTCAATGCTGCTGTTGTCATTACCGTTGTTTCGCTACCGGAAGCGCAGTGCCATGATGCTGGCGGTGCCGGCGATCAGTTTCTGGTTCCCGCTCAGTACAGATGCCTGGCAACTGCACGTATTTGATGTGGGCCAGGGCACGGCACTGGCAGTTTCCAGGGGAAACCGTGCAGTCATCATTGATACCGGTCCCTCATGGGAGACAGGCAACGCACTGACAAGTACGGTACTGCCGGCACTGAAGGCGGCCGGTATTCATCACGTTGATCAACTGATAGTTTCTCACGGCGATGATGATCATGCCGGCGGTGTTTCTGCCTGGTTAGATCGCAGGGCTGATCATCCGCTGGAGCTCAACCGGAGTTTGATATCAAATACAAATGGCTGTCAGAGCGGAAAACGATGGCGGTGGCAAGGATTACAGTTTCGTGCCATGTGGCCGGAAAACGGCAACACGGAAGACAGCAACCGGTTATCCTGTGTCTTGCTGGTATCCGGCAATGGTTATTCAGTGTTGCTTCCGGGCGATATAAACCGCAGTGCCGAATACGCACTTTTATATAATAATGCCGCCCTTAACGCTGACATATTACTGGCACCCCATCATGGCAGCAGCACTTCATCATCAATGGCTTTCATAAAAGCAGTGTCACCTTCGTTCACCGTATTTACGTCCGGCTTTTATCATCGCTGGAAATTACCTGAAGACGTCGTTGAATCCCGTTACCGGGAAGCCGGTTCAGTTATTCTGCTGACTGCCCTGAACGGCTACATACAATTCACCCTGGCTGATGAGGGGATCGGCGTAACACGCTACAACAGAGATATCAGCCGCCGCTGGTACGACTTACGGACACAGGTATCTCTGCCTCAGCATTGAAAATACAGGCGTTAATGACCATAACAGAGGCCGGCATTAACACCGCGCATTGGGAATTTAGCCGATTCCAGTTACAATGGGCCGGTTATTCGAATAAGTGATGAAAATAAATGCAAAATTCCGACCCGGCGGCCAGTAACCAACGCCGCTTTTTTACGTATCTGCGAAACTATAAACTCGCTTTTTTCGTGGCCGTAATCGGTATGATTGGGTATTCCGCGCTGGATACCTACGTAATATCCAATCTTAAACCTCTGATAGATGACTCCCTTGGTAACGGTGACAGTGACTTTCTGCGTATAGCGGCTATTGCCATCGTACCACTGTTTATCCTTCGCGGTATTTTCAATTTTATGGGCACCTACACCCTCAGCTGGATTGGCTCACAGGTTGTAATGACCATGCGCCAGCAGTTGTTCGAAAAGTACATGCACTTACCTGTGTCATTCCATGATCAGCAGGCCGTCGGGGCACTCATCAGTAAAGTGACCTACGACACTGAACAGGTGGCTAATGCGGCCAGCAAGGCGTTGCTGACCATCGTTCGTGAGGGGGCGCTGGTTATTGGTTTGTTAGTCGTCATGCTGTATCAGTCCTGGCAGTTGTCTCTTATTTTTCTCATTATCGGCCCGCTGGTGGCAATCATTGTTGCAGTGGTCAGCAAACGGTTCAGGAAGGTCAGCCGCAATATACAACAGTCAATGGGAAGTGTGACGGCGTCGGTTGAGCAGGCAGTAAAAGGCCATAAAGTTATCCTTATGTTCGGGGGCCAGGACTTCGAACGTAACCGATTTGCACAGAAAAATAACCACAACCGTCAGCAAACAATGAAGCTGGCAGTGACGCAAATTTTGAGTGTGTCGTCTATCCAGGTCATTGCCTCCGTCGCCCTGGCTGTGGTGTTGTTCATGGCAAGTCTGCCGGGCATTATGGCGAATCTGACCGCGGGTACGTTTATCAGCGTTGTGTTTTACATGGTGATGTTACTTAAGCCACTTAAACAGCTGACCACCGTGAATAATGAATACCAGCGCGGCATGGCTGCCTGTAACAGTATTTTTGAAATACTGGATGAAGAGATTGAAGTGAATACCGGCACTAAAAAAGTGGAACGTGCGCAAGGTAACATCGCTTTTAATCATGTGACTTTCACTTATCCCGGCAAAGAACGTCCGGCTCTGACCGACATCAGTTTCTCAGCCAGACCGGGGGAAACCATTGCGCTGGTCGGTAAGTCCGGCAGCGGTAAATCTACCATTTCTTCTCTTCTCACCCGCTTTTACCTGCCTCAGCAGGGGGAAGTGCAGTTGGACGGTATGAATATTAATGACATTGAGCTGCGTTCGCTGCGCAAACAGTTTGCCACTGTTTCCCAACATGTCACCTTGTTCAATGATTCCATCGCCAACAACATTGCATACGGCGTAACGGATAAAGTATCGCGGGAAGATATCGAAAAAGCGGCAAAGATGGCCCATGTTACCGAGTTTGTGGGTCAGCTCGACGAAGGCCTGGATACTGTCATCGGTGAAAATGGTCTGATGCTCTCGGGTGGTCAGCGTCAGCGTATTGCCATTGCCCGTGCAATTCTCGCCAGAGCGCCGGTACTGATTTTAGATGAAGCAACGTCGGCGCTGGATACGGAATCAGAAAAACTGATTCAGGATGCACTGGAACAGCTGCAAAAGTCCTGTACATCCCTGGTTGTGGCACACCGCTTGTCAACAATTGAAAAGGCAGACCAGATCATCGTCATCGATCAGGGGCGTATTCTTGAGCAGGGACGTCACAGCGAATTGCTGGCGAAAAAAGGCCATTATGCTCAGTTGCATGCATTACAGTTTGGTGAAACTCACTGAGCATGGATATCAACAAGCTGTGGTACCAGAAATCAAAGCGGGTATGGCTGTTGTGGCCACTGGCTTTGTTATTTGCCTTTGTCAGTGCCTGCCGTCGATGGTTGTTTAAAGCCGGTTTAAAAAAGCGTTCTCATCCCGGAGCGTTTGTTATTGTTGTGGGCAACATTTCTGTTGGCGGCAATGGCAAAACGCCGGTGGTGCTGGCCATCACAGAACATTTTAAAAGAAAAGGATTGAAACCCGGTGTACTCAGCCGTGGTTATGGCGGCACGATGCAGCATCATCCGTATCGTGTTATGCCCGGCGACGATGCAGCTGTTTGTGGTGATGAGCCTGCGTTAATTGCAGGACGTACCGGCGTGCCGGTTGTTATAGACCCGGTACGTGCTCGCGGGGCTAAAATGCTGGCGGAAGAATTACACTGTGATGTCATTATCTGCGATGACGGGCTGCAACATTATGCGTTGGAACGGGATCTTGAGCTGGTAGTCATGGACAGCAGGGGAACCGGAAACGGTCATTTGCTGCCCATGGGCCCACTACGGGAGAAGCCCTGGCGACTGGCGTCTGTGGACGGAATAATATTGAATGGCAACGCTGATCTAACGGCTTTGCAACAACAACTTACTTTACCGCCTGCATTTAATCTGACTCTTGAGGGGCGTTACTTTTGTAATGTCCTGGAGCCCGCACGCAAGACGGGGATTCAGGATGTTTGCGCAAAATCCGGTATTCATGCCCTGGCGGGGATTGGTCATCCCGATCGTTTCTTCCGTCAGTTAGAGATGTACGGAATAACGTTATCATCAACACAACCGCTTCCCGATCATCATCATTTCACCGCCGCAGATATTCCCCCGGACACGGTGGTCATGACTGAGAAAGACGCAGTGAAGGCAAGGGCATTTGCCCATGAAGATTGTTGGTATTTGCCGGTGGATGCTGTATTACCTGAAGAATTTTATGACTTACTGGATACCCGGTTTGAAGCCGGAAGAAGGATAAACAATGAGCTTTGACATTAAATTATTGGATGTACTTGCATGCCCTGTATGCAAAGGTAAATTGATCCTGTCACAGGATAAGCAGGCCTTGTTGTGTCGTTTTGACCGCCTCAGTTATCCGGTGAAACACGGTATTCCCGTGTTAATGGAAGTGAACGCCACAAAGTTATCAGTAGACGACATGGATGCGGCCCGCTGATGGACTTTACCGTTATCATTCCTGCCAGATACGGCTCTTCCCGGTTTCCGGGTAAACCCCTTGCTGATATCAATGGGAAGCCAATGATTCAGCATGTGACCGAGAGGGCGGCAGAAGCGGGCGCATCGGCTGTGATTGTCGCTACCGACGATAGCCGTATAGCGGCTGTAGCGGAGGGCTTCGCACGGGTGGTGATGACGTCGGACAAACATGAATCCGGCACTGAGCGTCTTGCGGAAGTCATTCAGAAAGAGAACCTTGCGGATGATACCCTTATCGTAAACGTGCAGGGCGATGAACCTTTCGTACCTGCTGCCAACATCCGTCAGGTTGTGGAAAACCTGTCACAGCGCTCTGATGTGGCCATGACCACACTGGGCACTGAAATGCACAGTGCAGATGATGTGCTTAACCCGAATATGGTGAAAGTTGTACGAAACGTCAAAGGTGAAGCGCTCTATTTTTCCCGTTCGGCGATCCCTTTTGAGCGTAGCAGCATGATGACCGATCCGGGCAGAACTGATCCCTCCCTTTATCTTCGCCATATTGGTTTATATGCTTACCGTGCAGGTTATGTGAATCAGTATGTCAGTTACACGCCCAGTTCGCTGGAACATACAGAGTCACTGGAGCAGTTACGGGCTTTGTGGTACGGCGATAAAATCCATGTTGACGTGGCATCCGAACCACCGCCTGTGGGTATTGATACACCGCATGATCTGACACGACTTCTGGCACTGCTGAATGACGGAGAATGATTTATGAATGTGGTAATTACCGGTGGTAACCGCGGGATTGGACTGGCGCTGACCAAAGCGTGTCTTGCCAGAGGCGATAACGTTTACGTTGCCTGCCGTAACAGTTCTGACGCGCTGAATGCTTCCGGAGCAACGGTGTTGACCGGCGTGGATGTCTCTAACCCGGATGCGTTACCGGCGGCACTTGCACCTCTGCTCGATATTCACATTGACCTTCTCATCAATAATGCCGGCGTACTGGCCAGGGAAACGCTGGATGAACAGGAACCGCATACTATTGATTATCAGTTCAGAGTTAATGCTCTGGGGCCTTTGCTGGTATCGCAAATCCTGCTCCCGGCCATGGGTGAAGGCAGCAAAATCGGCCTTGTGACCAGCCGGATGGGCTCTATGGCGGATAACACATCAGGTGGATATTACGGTTACCGGATGTCAAAAGCAGCATTGAACGCTGCCGGTGTCTCTATGGCCAACGATTTGCGTACCAGAGGCATTGCAGTGGCATTACTACACCCGGGCTTTGTGCAGACGGAAATGGTGAATAATGCCGGTGATGTTGATGCAGATACAGCCGCTGCCGGTCTGTTGAAGCAACTTGATAGTCTTTCAATGGAGAACACCGGTAGCTTTGTTCATGCAAACGGGGAGTCACTGCCTTGGTGATTTGCCGTTCTGCAGTACTTGCACTCCTTTTTTGCGCAGGTAATGCCGTCGCAGAAACTAATTATCACTGGCAACACGGCCCGTCATTACCAGCACCGGTGCAGGAAATTTACCCGGCAGTTCACAAAGACAGTATTTATGTGGCTGGTGGCCTGACATCCGGAACCCCGAATTTCACCGTATCAGACCAGGTTTTTCGTTTTCAGCAGGGCAGCAAAAACTGGCAAACAATGCCGCCTTTTCCTGTTCCTGTGCATCACGCTATGCTTGTGTCAGCGGGTGATAAATTATGGTCCTTCGGTGGTTTCACAGAAAACGAAAACGGGCAGTGGATCAATTCCTCTGCGGTTTGGGAATTTAATGAAAGTGACGGCAGCTGGATAAAGCGTAATCCCATGCCGGTTAAATTGTCTGAAAGCATTTCTGCCGTCATAAACGGTAAAGTACACCTCGCCGGCGGACGGACTACGACGAAAGATAACTATCACTGGCAGCATCATATGGATTCAGACTGGCACGGCGTGTTTGATCCGGAAACGTCGGTGTGGCAGTCAGCAACGCCAATTCCAACCCCGCGCAACAGTGCATGCAGTGTGGTGTATGACGATAAGTGGCATGTGATTGGTGGCCGCACAGTGGACAACGGTAACACTGCTGTGCATGAAGTATTTGATGCAGCAAAAGATATCTGGATAACCGGAAAACCTATGCCGGAAGCAGAAGCCGGGATTGGTTGCGCGGTGCTTCACGGCAGTATTTATGTTTTTGGCGGCGAATATTTTGACGATGCCGGAGGTGGTGTATTCCAGAAGGTCTGGCGATACGAAATTAATCGTAAGCGCTGGTCTGAAGCTACGGTCATGCCAGTGCCGCGACACGGGCTGGGTGCGGTGAGCTTTGAGGATGCCATCTGGTTAATTGGCGGGGCAGGTGAGGCAGGTGCGAAAGACACCCGCCATATCGTCAGTCAGTTTACGGTTGCCACTGACTGAAACTGACGGCTTGTGGATCAGGCCGTTTCCATCTCTTCGTCATCGTCAGGGCTCAAAACGCCCCAGACATCGTGCTCATCAGCATGAATGATTTCTGCCCAAACACGTTCACCCGGTTTCACATCGTGCACACCATTGAGGTGAACGACGCCGTCGACTTCCGGGGCGTCCGCATAGGTACGGCCAACGGCACCTTCGGCGTCAACACTGTCAATGACCACCAGATATTCTTTACCGATACGTGACTTCAGGCGTTGTGCACTGATTTCGCTTTGTACTGCCATAAAGCGTGCAAGCCGGTCCTGCTTAACGTCTTCCGGCACCGGGTCAGGCAAATCATTGGCCTTTGCGCCTTCAACCGGACTGTAAGCAAAGCAGCCAACGCGGTCCAGCTGTGCTTCGCGAAGGAAAGTCAGCAATTCTTCAAATTCTTCTTCCGTTTCTCCCGGGAAACCAACAATAAAGGTGGAGCGGATAATGAGCTCAGGACAAGCTTCACGCCAGGCTTTGACCCGCTCGATGGTGCGTTCTGCACTGCCCGGACGCTTCATCAGACGCAGGATACGTTTGCTGGCATGCTGAAAAGGGATATCAAGATACGGCAGAATACGACCTTCATTCATTAGCGGAATAAGATCATCCACATGAGGGTAGGGATAAACGTAGTGCAGACGCACCCACATATCCAGTTCACCGAGTTTTTCACACAACTGCTGCATATGTGCCTTAACCGGCATTCCATTCCAGAAACCGGTGCGGTGTTTGATATCTACACCGTATGCACTGGTATCCTGGGAAATGACCAGTAATTCGCTGACACCTGCTGATTTCAGGCGCTTTGCTTCATCAAGTATTTCACCCACCGGACGGCTGACCAGGTCTCCCCGCATAGATGGAATAATGCAGAATGTACAGCGGTGGTTACAGCCCTCGGAGATTTTGAGATAGGCGTAATGTCTCGGTGTCAGTTTAATGCCATGATCCGGTACAAGGTGCTCGAACGGATTGTGAACCGGCTTCGGCAGATGACTGTGAACCTGTTCCACCACGCTTTCATAAGCATGGGGGCCGGTGATCGCGAGCACATTCGGATGCACCTCGCGGATTTCATCTTCTTTGATCCCGAGACAACCGGTCACAATCACCTTCCCGTTTTCTGTCAGTGCTTCACCAATCGTATCTAAAGATTCCTGCACAGCAGAATCGATAAAACCGCATGTGTTGACGATGACGAGATCGGCATCGTTGTAAGTAGGGACAACATCGTACCCTTCGGTGCGAAGCTGGGTGAGGATCCTTTCTGAATCCACGAGGTTTTTCGGGCAGCCTAAACTGACAAAGCCAATTTTCGCAATGGGATTTTCCACGGTGGATGCCGGGCTGTCGCTACGCTGTGACTCAAGTACTTTGACCGGAGTACTGAGTGTGGTGGTCGCGTTCGGGGTGTATTTCTCTACGGACATGAACTTCTACTGTTAACACATTATCGGCACATTATATCAGGCTTATTGCAGAGTAATAAGATTAGCCTTCGTTCCGGCAGCGATTTCCTCTTTTTTCATTCACCTGTTAGACTGCCGCACCTGAATAATCCTGTGTGTCCGGGCGTTACCCGGAGGAAAAAGCGTTCACTCCCCATGTTATTGCCGTTACATTGCTATGATGAAGCCGGTCGCATTAAACCGCCACTCTGGCTTTACTGGATGCTGTTAATACTTTGCAGTGACTGGATTGCATTAGTCTTTTCACTGGTCACGTTTGGTCAGACATCAGAACTACTTTCCGTACTTTATGCTGATAAAACAGTACTCGGCTGGCGCTTGCTTGCCACCTGGCCTTTCTTAACAGTCATTTTGCTGATGGGTAACCGGGAACGGTTGTGGAAGAAGGAATTGACCGGCTGGCGACTGGGGATCATGCCGCTTATCTGGACGGGAAATATCGTTAGTATCGCAGCACAAATGCAGACCGTGCTGCACGACCAGTGGGATTTCCACTGGACGCCGGCTTGTTTTATTCTGGTCAATGTTCTGGTGTTCGTCACTGTCATGCGCAGCCGGCACATCCGGTTGATGGTCAGTGACTGGCGTGATCCGGCCACCGGAGACAGTGGCGGCACAGAAGATAAAAAAGTTACTGACGCTGGCGGGACAAAGCCTGATCAAAATACATCGCTACACTGACATTGCTGTCGTTTACCAGGCGTTCGTAACAAATACCGGCAAACGCGTAGGAATACTCCCCTGCGTCAAGTACAACAAAGGGCGCTTCGGGATTTGAATCGTCATATCGCCAGTCGCCGCCGGCAATCTTTCTGTAGGTCTCACCCAGATACGCACCGTAGACGTTACAAATGGTAAAGACGGCGGAGTCTTCCAGCGCTTTGTCGTGGTACTTGTCCAGAAAAGAAAGCAGTATGTCGTCAACGCTCTTTGTGCTTTCAGGGCTGTAATCCAGTTCAATAGCGAATTCATCCCGGGCCGCCCGGACAGCGTCGGCAGAGCATTCTTCCATTAATTTTTCGAGTTCAGCTTGTTGCATCGTGTTCTCCTTTTTCTTTTATTGTGCGCGTTGTAGCACGATGTGTCTATTTCGCCGTGATTTTATTAATCACACTGGCCGCTGCAAACATGCCAAATGTTGCGGTTACCGTAACCACTGCACCAAAACCGCCGGCGCAATCGAGTCGCGTACCGCCTTCAAGTGCAGATTTACTGTGACACACTGAACCGTCCGGTTGGGGGTAGCGTAACTGTTCCGTAGAATAGATGCACTCCACACCAAACCGGCGTTTCGGATTTTTCGTGAAGTTATAAAAGCGTCTTAATTCACTGCGAACCTTTGCCGCCAGCGGATCCTGAATAGTTCTGGCGAGATCGCCCCGTGTTATCTGCGTGGGATCAATTTGTCCGCCGGCACCACCAACGGTCACAACATGGCACTTGTTACGCTTGCACCAGGCAATGATAGCCGCTTTGGCCTTCACACTGTCGGTGGCTTCAATCACACTGTCCATATCAGTATGCAACACTTCACGGACATTCTCAGGTGTCACAAAGTCTTCTACCGTAATCACCCTGCAGGCCGGATTAATTAACTTAATGCGTTCAGCCAGCACGTCGACTTTAGCCTGACCTACCGTGTTGTCCAGAGCATGGATCTGACGGTTGATGTTGGTCGTACACACATCATCAAGGTCAATCAGGGTAATCGTACCCACACCGCTGCGTGCCAGTGCTTCAGCACTCCACGCGCCAACGCCCCCTACACCTGTTACACAAACGTGGGCTGCTGCCAGTTTTTCAGTGCCATCAACGCCGTACAGCCGGCTTATTCCGCCAAATCTTTGTTTTTCGCTCATAGTTCCTGCTGATTTAATGTAAAACCTGCGTCGCTGACGGTAATTCAGGCGACCGGCAGTATTTTACAGGGAATTTCTTGTTAATGCAGTGCGCAGTGCGGATTTGACGGGGATTATTCTAATTATCCGGATAATCAATCCTTGAATTGCCAAAATACGTTAAACGAAAGGTGTGGTTAAATTTCTAAATCCAATTTTACAGGAGCTTTCCATGGGACTACTGGTAGACGGAAAATGGCAGGACAAATGGTACGATACTGACGGCAACGGCGGGAAATTCAAACGGGAACAGTCTGTGTTCCGTCATCATGTTGAGAATTCAGATAACGCGAAATTCCCTCCTGAAAGCGGGCGATATCACCTTTATGTGTCGCTTGCCTGTCCGTGGGCACACAGAACCCTGATTTTCCGGAAAATTAAAGGACTGGAACCGCACATCAGTGTTTCCGTTGTATCGCCGGATATGCTGGATAACGGCTGGACCTTTGATAAATCCGCAGGCAGCAGCGGCGATGATCTTTTTGATTTTGATTTCATGCATCAGCTATACACTAAAGCTGAGCCGGGCGTAACAACGCGGGTTACGGTTCCTGTACTCTGGGATAAGAAAACCGCATCTATTGTCAGCAACGAATCGGCGGATATTATCAGAATGTTCAATACGGCATTCAATGACATAACCGTTGATAGGACGGACTATTATCCCCCGGCGTTACGGGAAGACATCGACAATATCAATGAACTGGTTTATCACAACATCAACAACGGTGTGTATAAATGTGGTTTTGCTACTACCCAGAGTGCTTACGAAGAGTCATTTGAAGCCCTGTTTAACGCCATGGACTCTGTCGAATCCAGATTGAGTCATCAACGATATTTGTGCGGTGACAAACTTACTGAAGCAGACTGGCGTTTGTTTACCACGCTTATCCGCTTTGATCCTGTCTATCACGGTCATTTTAAATGCAATCATAAACGGGTCACGGATTATCCCAATTTGTACGATTATATGCGGGAGCTGTATCAGTTTCCCGGTGTGGCTGACACAGTGGATTTTGCGCATATCAAACGCCATTACTACTACAGTCATACCATGATTAATCCGACACAGGTTGTGCCGGCCGGTCCGGCACAGCAACTGGATGTGCCCCATACCAGAGAGAACAAATAATGAGCACTAAAACTGTATTGTCACTTCATCAGGGAAAACCCACGCAAGATGGTGCAGGCGTGTCGCTGACCCGCATAATCGGACAGCCGTCACTTCCCCGTCTGGACCCCTTTCTGATGCTGGATTTTTTCGGTTCTGATAATCCGGGGGAATACATCGCCGGTTTTCCTCCCCATCCGCACAGGGGATTTCAAACGGTGACTTATATGCTGGCGGGTAAAATGCGTCACCGGGATTCCGTAGGCAATGAAGGTGTCATTGAGGCTGGTGGCATCCAGTGGATGAACGCGGGCAGGGGACTCATTCATGAAGAAATGCCGGAGCAGGAATCGGGGTTATTGCAAGGCTTTCAGTTGTGGGTGAATTTACCGGCAAAAGAAAAAATGTCAGCGCCGGGATATGAAGATATCCATCCTGATGCCGTGCCGGATGTTGCAATAGGGCAACAGGTCAGGGTGAAAATACTGGCTGGTGAATTTAATGGCGTCAGTGGTCCGGTTAAAAGTCATTCTGTCGATCCGCTGTTTATTGACGTACAAAGCGCTGCTGAAGAGGAAGTGACGTTGCCGCTGGCGGATGAACATAATACATTTGTTTACTGCTACGAAGGTGGCCTGCAAATTGCTGAACAACCGGTAAGTCATGGAAAGTTGGCTGTACTCAGTAAGGGGACAGCATTAACGATGACAATGCAGGCCGGCACAAAATGCATTATTGTCAGCGGTGCGCCTATTCATGAACCTGTGGTGCAGTACGGACCATTTGTGATGAACACCGAAGCTGAAATTCATCAGGCCATTAAAGACTATCAGAACGGGAGTTTTGCTGGTTAAACAGGCATTTTTAAGCTGCTTTGTGTCGAAATTGTTAAAATTACATGGTTTTGATGACTTTCCACTGACAAACAATTGAACCAAAGCAGCCACTCGCTTAGTATTCAGTGAGGCAGGAAAAAGAATTAGCCGTACTTATAAAACAGGAAAGTCAATGAAACCAGTTATCTTAGCCGGTGGGACAGGGAGTCGATTATGGCCCAAATCCCGCGCAGCACTTCCAAAGCAATTTCTCGCGCTCACGTCAGAACAAACTATGTTGCAGGAAACGGTTACCCGTCTGAAAGGGACCGATTCCGAAAGCCCCATTTTTATTTGTAATGACGCCCATCGTTTTCTGGTTGCAGAACAGTTACGCATACAGAACATTGCCCATGACGGAATTTTGCTTGAGCCGGTAGGGCGCAACACTGCCCCGGCGATTGCGCTGGCTGCGTTGCATGCAACCAAAAATGGTGAAGATCCTATTTTACTGGTGCTGGCAGCAGACCATCTGATTAAAGATACGCCGGCTTTCCATCTCGCCATCGAAAAGGCGGAAATCCTGGCACGAACAGGTAAGCTGGTAACCTTCGGGATTGTACCGGACCAGCCGCATACCGGTTACGGTTACATCAAAGCCGGAGACGGAATTGATAACGGATTTGTGGTTGATGAATTCGTAGAAAAGCCGGATCTCGCCACTGCGGAAAGTTATGTATCTTCCGGTAAGTATTTCTGGAACAGCGGCATGTTCATGTTTAAAGCAAGCCGTTATCTGGAAGAGTTAGAAAAATTCAATCCTGACATTCTGTCAGTTTGTCGTGATGCCATTGATACAGAGTCTGCTGATCTGGACTTTATCCGTGTTGACGCAGATGTATTTGCATCCTGCCCGGACGATTCAATCGATTATGCGGTGATGGAAAAAACCGACAGTGCGGCAATGGTACCACTCGACGCTGGCTGGTCTGATGTTGGCAGCTGGTCATCCTTGTGGGAAACCGCTGAGAAAGACACCCGTGGCAATGTTATTGTCGGTGATGCCATTCTGGAAGGCGTTAACAACAGTTATATTAATGCCGAGCAGCGTTTGATTTCTGTTATCGGACTGGATGATGTTGTTGTTGTTGAAACAAAAGATGCCATCATGGTTGCGCATAAAGATAAAGTGCAAAACATCAAAAATGTGGTAAACCGTCTGAAAGCAGAAAAACGCCCTGAATTCGAATTCCACCGGGAAGTATTCAGACCCTGGGGCAGCTATGATTCCATTGATAACGGTGCACGTTTCCAGGTGAAGCGTATTACGGTTAAGCCGGGTGAAAAATTATCAGTACAAATGCACCATCACAGAGCTGAGCACTGGATTGTAGTAAGCGGCACAGCCAATGTTACCATCGGAGAAAAAACGCAGCTGGTGACAGAGAATGAGTCGACCTATATTCCAATCGGTGAAGTTCATGCGCTGGAAAACCCGGGCAAGATCCCGCTGGAGCTGATTGAAGTGCAATCCGGTGGTTATCTGGGTGAAGACGATATCATCCGTTTCTCTGACCGTTATGGCAGAACAGAAAAAAAGGATGGTAAAGCGTGAGTCAGCCAATTACCTGTTTTAAAGCCTATGACATCCGCGGAGAGCTGAACAAGCAGCTTTCCGAGGAAGTGGCTTACCGCATAGGCCGCGCTTTTGCTGAAGAACTGAACGCGAAAACTGTGGTTGTCGGTGGTGATGTGCGCCTTACTTCTACACCATTAAAACTGGCTTTGTCAGCGGGCCTGATAGATGGCGGTGCAAAAGTTTATGATTTAGGTGACACCGGCACGGAAGAGATTTATTTTGCCACTAAGCACCTGGGTGTCGATGGTGGTATTGAAGTAACTGCCAGCCATAATCCGATTAACTACAACGGTATGAAGCTGGTTAAAGCCGGCTCTGTTCCTATCAGTGGTGATACCGGCTTAAATGCGATTAAAGCACTTGCTGAGACATTCGATGACGAAGCGGTTGCAAGCCGTCTGGCATTTTATTGCAATGGTGCCAGTATTGATGCTGAAGCGTTCTTCAACGGCCACAGTCATATTGATATTGCGAAGCTTAAGGCTTCCGGTGCCTACGAAGAAAAAGACTGCCTTACAGATTATGCACGCCACGTTGTCTCATACATTGATACAGCTAACCTGACGCCTCTGAAAATTGTCGCGAATGCGGGTAATGGTGCAGCCGGTAAGGCGTTGGATGCCATTGAAGCGGTATTCGCTGAAACAGGTGTGCCAGTGGAGTTCATCAAAGTTCACCATCAGCCTGACGGTACATTCCCTAACGGGATCCCCAATCCGCTTCTGCCTGAAAACCGTGCGGATACGGCAAAAGCGGTTATTGCCCATAACGCTGATTTCGGCATCGCCTGGGACGGTGATTTTGACCGCTGTTTCCTGTTTGATGCGAAAGGGGAGTTTATTGAAGGCTATTACATTGTAGGTTTACTTGCTCAGGCGTTCATCGACAAGGAAGATAACGCCAAAATTATCTACGATCCCCGCGTGTTCTGGAACACCGAAGATATTGTGAAAACATCTGGTGGGACGCCGGTTAAATCCAAAACCGGTCATGCGTTCATCAAAGAGCGTATGCGCAAAGAAGACGCTGTGTACGGCGGTGAAATGAGTGCTCACCACTATTTTCGCGACTTTGCTTATTGCGATTCAGGTATGATCCCCTGGTTGCTGGTGGCAGAATTGCTCTGCACAAAGCAAACATCGCTGGCTGATATGGTGGCAGCACGGATTGAAGCGTTTCCGTCCTCAGGGGAAATTAACAGCGTGCTGAAAGACGCAGATGCTGCGCTGGCGCGGGTTAAAGCAAAATATGAAGCAGACGCTGAAGTTATCGACAATACTGACGGCATCGGTTATGAATTTGCTGAGTGGCGCTTTAATTTGCGTAAATCGAATACGGAGCCGGTAATACGCCTGAACGTTGAGTCCCGGGGTAACATTCCGTTGATGGAAGAAAAAACACAGGAATTAATTACGCTTATTCGATCTGAATAATAGTCATTCCTTAAATGTCTAAAGCCTCGTTCTAACGAGGCTTTTTCGTTTGTATAACCTGATTCAGAACAGGAAAATCAACCAGGCATGGGACAAAACAACCACCGTTGTTAAAGCCATCCGCAAGGTGATGTAGCTGACAATCGCTGATTTATCTAATGCGAGTACCTGCTTGTCATAAAATAATACTGCCAGATAAGCCACCGACAGCACACCCAGCGTAGACAGGTTGCCTGCAAATACAAGACATAACCAGCCAGTAATCGTGGGCAGCATGGCAATCAACAGTTGCGGACCATACGCTTTTTTATTCAGGGCATCCCACCAGTAAATACCACCAAAAAATGACAGCAGGACGGCAGAATACTGGGTGAAATAACGGGCACTTTCATGCAACGGCAGCAGGTTAAAGACTACTGCAAGAGGCAAAAATAAAAAAGGGATCAGTCCGGCAACCCCTAATAGCACAACCTGATAGGGCATATTCACTCCTTAAAACAAAAATAGCGCCATAAGGCGCTATTTTAACTCATCGTGAAAAAATTACTTTTCCAGCGGTGAGAATTTACGTTGGTTGTGACCTGTATACATCTGACGTGGACGACCGATTTTTTGCTTCGGATCGCTCATCATTTCATGCCAGTGTGAAATCCAGCCAACTGTACGGGACAGGGCGAAGATACACGTGAACATGTTGGTAGGAATACCAATCGCTTTTAAGATAATACCTGAGTAGAAGTCAACGTTCGGGAACAGTTTCTTCTCAGCGAAGTACGGGTCGTTAAGGGCGATTTTTTCCAATTCCATTGCTACATCGAGTAATGGATCCTGTACATTCAGCTCTTTCAGTACTTCGTGACAGCTTTCACGCATTACTGTAGCGCGGGGGTCGTGGTTTTTGTAAACACGGTGACCGAAGCCCATCAGACGGAAAGGATCGCTCTTATCTTTCGCACGTGCGATAAACTCAGGAATACGGTCCACGCTGCCGATTTCTTCCAGCATTGTCAGACATGCTTCGTTTGCACCACCGTGCGCAGGGCCCCACAGAGATGCTACACCGGCAGCGATACACGCATAAGGGTTAGCACCTGAAGAACCTGCCAGACGTACAGTAGACGTAGAAGCGTTTTGTTCGTGGTCAGCGTGAAGCGTGAAGATACGGTCCATAGCCAGTTCAACGGCAGGACTGATTTTGTATTCTTCAGCAGGTACTGAGAACATCATATTCAGGAAGTTTGCAGCGTAGCTTAAGTCGTTACGTGGATAAACAAACGGTTGACCGATGTTGTACTTGTAACACATAGCTACCAGCGTAGGCATTTTCGCGATTAAGCGGTGTGCACTGCGCATACGCTCTTCAGGGTTAGAAACGTCCAGGTCACTGTGGTAGAAAGAAGACATCGCACCTACAGTGCCGCAAAGCATGGCCATCGGGTGGGCATCATTGCGGAAACCGTGGAAGAACATGTTGATTTGTTCATGAACCATTGTGTGACGGGTAATTGTCGCACGGAAATCTTCATATTCTTCTTTAGTTGGTGCTTCGCCGTTTAACAGCATGTAGCACACTTCGAGGTAGGACGCATCACGTGCCAGCTCTTCGATAGGGTAACCACGGTGCAGTAATACACCAGCCGCGCCATCGATATACGTAATTGCAGACTCGCAAGAGCCTGTCGCCATGAAACCGGGGTCGAACGTGAAATATCCGTGTGCACCCAGTGAACGTACATCAATTACATCTTGACCCTCGGTGCCGGACAAAATCGGTAGTTCGATCTCTTTATCACCGGCTTTCAGAATGGCCTTCTGATCTGCCATAAATGCTCTCCTCAGAATGGTTCTTTGGCAACGTTCTCGCTTAAAAACTAAACGAGTTAGTTGGAAAAAGTGGCGTAGTTTTACTTTATTATGCAGCTAAAAGTCAATTTAATTGCAAAATTGTATAATAAATATTCCAAGTTATTAAAAGTTATATCGAAACTGTATTACAACTTATGTTTATTTTATTTACGCACTAAAAAATAAGTTGTAATTGAAGTGAAAAGAAATGGTTTCTTCATGACAGATTAACAATCATGTGAAATGTCCATGGATTACATCTGTTTCATCTAAATGCATAGAATTTCAGGTGTGTTATATTAATACGCGACGCCATAGGTGTTGAGTGTAGATTGCCTGCTGCACTTGCGCTTGCTTCGATAAGCAAAAGTAACGCTCTCATCATACACCCCGCCATGCAGTGTTCAGAAGTTATACGACTAAAGTCCTAATAGGGTACAAAAAATTGTAATTGTACAATGCGCTGGATATACTCAGGCGTGCTTGAAACGAGGCACTACTGCCTTGTTAATAAAGCAATAAATACTTCACAAATTGTTAACAACTCATTGGACGAGACTATTAACAGGTAAACAACCGAATTACTCTGTCAGGACATAAAAACAGCGGGTAATTCATATCCCTACGGATTAAACAGGCATAAATTGTGAAAAAGCAAAGACCAGTAAATTTAGACCTCAAGACAATTAAATTTCCTCCCTCTGCTGTTTCTTCAATTCTCCACCGCGTCACCGGCGTAGCCATGTTTTTCGCACTTTTATTTGTTATCTGGGCATGGGCAGTTTCTGTTTCATCACCAGACGGCTTTGCTAACGTGCAAACAATCATGGACGGAGTAATTGGAAAACTGATTGCTATCGGTACAGCTTCCGCACTTACGTATCACATTCTTGGCGGTATCCGTCACGTTATTATGGATATGGGTCACTGGGAAGAATTAGAGTCAGGTAATAACAGCGCCCGTGCAATCATTGCACTGTGGGTTGTTCTTACTGTCGTTTTGGGAGTCGCACTATGGTAACTAACCAGGCAAGCATTAAGCGCGACGGTGTACAAGATTACGTTACACTGCGCACAACCGCCGCAATCATCACCGCATTTTCATTTTTCATGGTGTGGTTCTTCATCACCACCGATGAACTCAGCTATGAAATCTGGCGTGGTCTGTTTACTGGCTTAGGCATGAAGGTCTTCACATTTGCAACACTGGTTGCTGTTATGTTTCACGTTCGTGTTGGTCTGTGGCAAGTTCTTACCGATTACGTTAAAGCGCCCGGCCTGCGTGCTGTTATCCAGTTCGTATTGAACCTGATCGCGTTTGTATACGTTCTTGTTGGCCTGTTTGTTTTGTGGAGTATCTGATATGAATCTACCAGTACATGAATTTGACGCCGTTGTAATCGGCGCAGGCGGTGCGGGTATGCGTGCCGCATTGCAAATTTCTCAGTCAGGTAAATCCTGCGCCTTATTATCTAAGGTTTTTCCTACACGTTCTCACACCGTATCTGCGCAGGGTGGCATCACCGTAGCGCTGGGTAACTCCCATGAAGATAACTGGGAATGGCACATGTATGACACGGTAAAAGGTTCCGATTATATCGGTGACCAGGACGCCATTGAATATATGTGTAAAACCGGTCCTGAAGCCATTATTGAAATGGAAAACATGGGTCTGCCTTTCTCACGTTTCGAGAATGGTAAAATTTATCAGCGTCCTTTCGGTGGTCAGTCGAAAAACTTCGGTGGCGAGCAGGGCGCACGTACAGCGGCTGCTGCAGACCGTACCGGTCACGCGCTGCTTCACCTTCTGTATCAACAGAACGTGAAAAACAAAACGAAAGTATTTTCTGAGTGGTACGCACTGGATCTGGTTAAGAATCAGGACGGTGATGTAGTAGGTTGTACTGCAATCGACATCGAAACCGGTGAAGTGGTTTACTTTAAGTCACGTGCTGTTGTACTGGCTACCGGTGGTGCAGGTCGTATTTACGCTTCTACGACTAATGCTCACATCAATACCGGTGACGGTGTTGGTATGGCACTGCGTGCCGGTGTTTCCGTACAGGATATGGAAATGTGGCAGTTCCACCCGACAGGTATTGCCGGTGCCGGTACGCTGGTAACCGAAGGTTGTCGTGGTGAAGGTGGTTATCTGCTGAATAAAGACGGCGAACGTTTCATGGAGCGTTATGCTCCTAACGCGAAAGACCTTGCCGGTCGTGACGTTGTTGCCCGTTCAATGATGACGGAAATCCGCGAAGGTCGTGGTTGTGAAGGCCCCTGGGGTACTCACATTAAATTGAAGCTGGACCACCTGGGTAAAGACGTACTTGAGTCACGTCTGCCTGGTATCCTTGAGCTGTCACGTACATTTGCTCACGTTGATCCGGTTAAAGAACCTATTCCGGTAATCCCGACTTGTCACTATATGATGGGTGGTATTCCAACCAACGTTCATGGCCAGTGTCTGACTGTTGATGAAAACGGTAACGACTCCGTAGTAAATGGTTTATTCGCCTGTGGTGAGATTGCTTGTGTATCTGTACACGGTGCAAACCGTCTGGGTGGTAACTCACTGCTTGACCTGGTGGTATTCGGTCGTGCGACCGGTCTGCACCTGGGTGAAAAACTGTCTGAAATCGCACCTACCCGTGACGCTTCTCAATCTGATCTTGATGCGGCTATGGCCCGCTTCAATCGATGGGAGTCTTCTGAAAAAGGTAAGGGTGAAGATCCGGTTCAAATTAAAAAGGACCTGCAGCAATGTATGCAACTTAACTTCTCGGTATTCCGTGAAGGTGATGCAATGGCTGAAGGTTTACAACAACTTAAAGAAATCAGAGAACGCCTGCAACACGCCCGTCTTGATGATAAGAGTTCTGACTTTAATACCCAGCGTATTGAGTGTCTTGAGCTTGATAACCTCATGGAGACAGCATACAGCACTGCAGTGGCTGCGAACTTCCGTACGGAAAGTCGTGGTGCACACAGCCGTTTCGACTTCCCGGACCGTGACGATGAAAACTGGTTATGCCACAGCATCTATCGCCCGCAAACCGAGTCTATGTTGAAACGTGACGTCAATATGGCGCCAAAGTTACGGGAAGCATTCCCGCCTAAAGTGCGTTCGTATTAAGAGAGGCAAGTATCATGCAATTACATTTTTCAGTTTATCGCTACAACCCTGACGTAGACGACGCACCTAAAATGCAAGACTACAAAATGGAAGTGGAAGAAGGCCAGGATATGATGGTGCTGGATGCACTGCTGCTTCTTAAAGAACAGGATCCTACGCTGTCTTTCCGCCGCTCATGCCGTGAAGGTGTATGTGGTTCAGATGGTATGAACATGAATGGCAAGAATGGCCTGGCATGTATCACACCATTATCTGCACTGGGTAAGGGTAAAATTGTTATCCGTCCACTGCCTGGCTTGCCGGTAGTGCGTGACCTGGTTGTTGACATGACGCAGTTCTACAACCAGTACGAGAAAATTAAACCGTTCCTGATTAACGACAGTAAGCAGCCGCCTGCACGTGAACATCTGCAGTCGCCTGAAGACCGTGCAAAACTGGATGGCCTGTACGAGTGTATTCTATGTGCTTGTTGTTCAACGTCTTGTCCGTCGTTCTGGTGGAACCCTGACAAGTTCATCGGTCCTGCTGGTCTGCTTCATGCTTATCGTTTCTTAATCGATAGCCGTGACACCGCTACCGAAGAGCGACTCAACGACCTGGATGATGCATTCAGCGTCTTCCGCTGCCACGGTATCATGAACTGTGTCAGTGTATGTCCGAAAGGATTGAACCCGACAAAAGCTATCGGCCAGATTAAGTCGATGCTTTTACAACGGGCTGTTTAGTACAAATTTCTGTCACTTTTTTAGTTTCAGATTGTAATTAGCTAAATGGCCATCCATCGAGGATGGCTATTTTTTTATATATACGGCATAAACGGTTGGTTTTTATTCACAATATGATCATAACTATTGGTTCTTATGAAAATAACCGTCATAATATAACACCGTGTTAAAGAATATTTCCTAAACGTAGCAAGGCACAATAATGCAAGAAAGCGTGATGAAAGCGTGGTGGGATTCCTCGCATATGGCGGGCGCCAATGCTGCCTATGTGGAAGAGCTGTACGAAATGTACATCGACAATCCACAAAGCGTTTCAGATACATGGCGTCAAGTGTTCGATACCCTACCGAAAGTTGACGGCGTAGAACTGGAAAGCAACCATACGTCAATTCGTAATCAATTCAGGCAGCTCGCTGCCCTTAGACCAACAGCCAGGATGTCTTCATCTGCCAGTCAGGAAGGCTCCGCTCCTTCAGATGACCGTCAGGTTAAAGTTCTTCAGCTGATTAACGCGTATCGTTTTCGTGGTCACCAGAATGCAAATCTCGACCCGCTTGGACTTTGGAAACAAACTAAAGCCCGCGATTTGGATCTCTCTCATCACTCTCTGACAGATGCAGACCTCGACGTTAACTTTAATGTCGGTTCTTATGCTATCGGTCAGGACAGCATGTCGCTACGTGACCTGTTCAAATCTCTTAACCGTACTTACTGCGAATCTATCGGTGCAGAATACATGCACATTACCGATACCGAGCAGAAGCGCTGGTTACAACAACGCATCGAATCTGTAGAAGCCAGCCCGCAAATCTCTAAAGAAGAGAAGCTTGCTATCCTTAAAGGGCTGACAGCTGCTGATGGTATGGAAAAATACCTGGGTGCAAAATTCCCGGGTGCCAAGCGCTTCTCACTGGAAGGTGGTGATGCACTGGTTCCTATGCTTAAAGGCCTTATTACTGAAGCCGGAACCGTTGGCACTAAAGAAGTGGTAATCGGTATGGCTCACCGTGGCCGTCTGAACGTACTTATTAATGTGCTGGGTAAAAACCCGTCTGTATTGTTCGACGAGTTCTCCGGAAAACATGACAACACGTTAGGTTCCGGTGACGTTAAGTATCACGCAGGTTTCTCTTCAGACTTCGCAACGCCCGGCGGTAATGTTCACCTGGCGCTGGCGTTTAACCCGTCTCACCTTGAAATTGTTAACCCGGTAGTTATGGGCTCTGTACGTGCACGTATTGACCGCCGCAACGACGATTTCAATAAAGTGCTGCCAATTACCATTCACGGTGACTCTGCGATTGCCGGTCAGGGTGTTGTGCAGGAAACCTTTAACATGTCTCAGACACGTGGTTTCGCTGTTGGCGGTACAGTGCGTATCGTAATCAACAACCAGGTTGGTTTCACAACGTCCAAGACTGAAGATACCCGTTCGACTCAGTATTGTACTGACATCGCGAAGATGGTTCAGGCGCCTATTTTCCACGTGAATTCTGACGATCCTGAAGCGGTGATGTTTGTGACTAAACTGGCCCTTGAGTATCGTAATAAATTCAAAAAAGACGTGGTTATCGATCTGGTTTGTTACCGTCGTCATGGTCACAATGAGTCTGATGAGCCTAACGCGACTCAGCCATTGATGTATCAAAAAATTAAAAAGCATCCTGTTCCCCGTCAGATCTATGCTGACCAATTAATTGCTGAGGGTACAATTGAAAGTCGTGATGCTGAACGTTTCATTGAAGAATACCGTGCAGCATTAGATCATGGTGCTTGTGTGGTAGAAGAATGGCGTCCGATGACAGAGCATTCTGTAGACTGGACTCCGTATATTGGTCACGATTGGGATGCACCTTACGATGGCAGTTTGTCTATCGAAAAACTGAAGTCTCTTGCTGAAAGCATCAGTAGTTTTCCGGAAGACTTCAAACTGCATTCACGTGTAAATAAAGTCTATCAGGACCGTAAAGCCATGGCATCCGGTGAAAAACCTCTTGATTGGGGTATGGCCGAGAACCTGGCGTATGCATCGATTGTTGATGATGGTAGCAGCATCCGTATGACTGGTCAGGACTCAGGTCGTGGTACCTTCTTCCACCGTCATGCTGTACTGCACAACCAAACTGACGCTTCAACCTATATGCCTTTACAGAATATCCGTGAAGGTCAGGGTGAAATCGAAATCTTCGATTCTGTATTATCAGAAGAAGCGGTTATGGCGTTCGAATACGGCTTTGCTACTGCGGAACCAGGTACGCTGACTATCTGGGAAGCGCAATTCGGTGACTTTGCTAACGGCGCTCAGGTTGTCTTTGACCAGTTCTTAAGCTCCGGTGAAGCGAAGTGGGGCCGTCTGTGTGGTCTGACTGTGTTACTTCCACACGGTTACGAAGGGCAGGGACCAGAACACAGTTCTGCACGTCTCGAACGTTTCCTGCAATTATGTGCTGACCACAACTGGCAGGTATGTATCCCGTCTACGCCGGCTCAGGTGTTCAATATGATTCGTCGTCAGGTTGTACGTCCAATGCGTAAACCTCTGATTGTCATGTCACCTAAGTCATTACTGCGTCACCCGCTGGCTATTTCCTCTTTAGAAGAACTGTCAGAAGGCGTGTTTAAGAACGTTATCGGTGAGATTGATGATATCGATCCGGCTGGCGTGAAACGCGTGGTGATGTGTTCAGGTAAAGTGTACTACGATCTGCTTGACCAGCGTCGTAAGAATGAACAGACCGATGTGGCTATCATCCGTCTTGAACAGTTGTATCCGTTCCCTCAGGAAGAAGCAGCAAAAATCGTTGCCGAATACAGCCATGTTAAAGATTGGGTATGGTGTCAGGAAGAGCCTCAAAATCAGGGCGCCTGGTACAGCAGCCAGCATCACTTCTGGCAAGCCATCCCTGATGGTGCAAAATTATCATATGCGGGACGTGAAGCATCGGCTTCTCCTGCCGTAGGCTATCTATCCGTTCACAACCAGCAACAGAAAGCCCTGGTTGAAGACGCACTCACGATTAAATAAAGGAACAGTGATGACAATTGAGATAAAAGTTCCGGTTCTGCCTGAATCAGTTGCCGATGCGACCATTGCAACTTGGCATGTTAAAGCCGGTGATGCAGTTAAGCGCGATCAAAACCTGGTTGATATTGAGACCGATAAAGTGGTTCTGGAAGTGGTAGCACCCGCAGACGGTGTTATCGGTGAAATCCTGAACGAAGAAGGCGCGACTGTATTAGGTGAGCAAGTGATTGCGAAGCTGAGCGAAGGCGGTGAAGCACCGGCTAAATCAGAAAGCAAATCTTCTGAAGCTAAAGCTGAATCTAAAGAAGCCGCACCAGCAGCTTCCGGCAAAACCAGCGATGTAAAAGTACCCGTACTGCCTGAGTCAGTTGCTGATGCAACCATTGCTACATGGCATGTTGCTGTGGGTGAAGCAGTAAGTCGCGACCAGAACCTGGTTGACATCGAAACCGATAAAGTGGTTCTTGAAGTTGTTGCACCTGCAGATGGTTCTCTGGCAGAAATTCTGGCAGAAGAAGGTGCTACAGTAACGGCTGAAGAAGTGATTGCTAAGTTTGTTGAAGGTGCAGCTTCCGGTAAAGCGGCTCCTGCAGCGGCTGAAGAAGCTGACGACAGCGATGATGGCGATGCGTTAAGCCCGTCTGTACGTCGTTTACTTGCTGAAAAAGGCGTTGATGCGTCTAAAGTAAAAGGTACCGGCAAAAACGGTCGTATCACCAAAGAAGACGTTGAACAGTATCTGAAAGGCGGTAGTGCAGCACCTAAAGCAGCAGCTACAGCGGCTGAACCGGCAGCTAACCTGCCTGTTGGTGACCGCAGCGAAAAACGTGTTCCTATGACACGTCTTCGTAAAACAATCGCTACCCGTCTGCTGGAAGCGAAAAACTCGACTGCGATGCTGACAACCTTCAACGAAGTGAACATGAAGCCAATCATGGATCTGCGTAAGCAGTATCAGGACAGCTTCGAGAAGCGTCACGGCATTCGTCTTGGTTTCATGTCTTTCTACGTGAAAGCAGTCACTGAAGCGCTGAAACGTTTCCCTGAAGTAAATGCATCTCTTGACGGTGATGACATTTGTTACCACAACTATTTTGATATCTCTATCGCGGTTTCTACCCCGCGTGGTCTGGTAACGCCAGTGCTGAAAGACACTGACAATCTGGGCATGGCAGGTATCGAAAAAGGCATCAAAGATCTGGCTCTGAAAGGTCGTGACGGTAAACTGTCAATGGCTGATCTGCAGGGCGGTAACTTCACCATTACTAACGGTGGTGTGTTCGGTTCTCTGTTGTCTACGCCAATCATCAACCCGCCACAAAGCGCGATTCTGGGTATGCACAAAATCCAGGAACGTCCAATGGCAGTGAATGGCAAAGTAGAAATTCTTCCTATGATGTACCTGGCCCTGTCTTATGACCATCGTATTATCGATGGTAAAGAGTCAGTTGGCTTCCTGGTTACTGTGAAGGAAATGCTTGAAGATCCAACACGTCTGTTACTGGACGTCTAAGTTTTCAGGTAGTCATTGTGTGCAGGCAGCAACCCGTTGCTGTCTGTCACAGCGCTGGTTTCGAAGAATGAGGCCGGTCATACTAATCAAGTCGCATAAGCGACTTTTGTCTTACTAAAAATCGGATAGAAACACCATGAATTTGCATGAATACCAAGGTAAGCAGCTATTCAAAGAATACGGTTTACCTGTTTCTGAAGGATACGCATCAGACACACCAGAAGGTGCTGTAGAAGCGGCCGACCGCATCGGCGGTGACGAGTGGGTTGTGAAATGTCAGGTACATGCCGGTGGTCGCGGTAAAGCGGGCGGCGTTAAACTTGTAAAAGATAAAGAAGACATTCGCGCATTTGCAGAGAAGTGGCTTGGCAAGAACCTGGTAACTTTCCAAACTGATGAGAAAGGTCAGCCAGTAAGCAAAATCTTAGTTGAATCTTGCACTGATATCGCAAACGAATTGTACTTAGGCGCGGTTGTTGACCGTGGTACACGTCGCGTTGTTTTCATGGCATCTACTGAAGGCGGTGTTGAAATCGAGACCGTTGCAGAAGAAACGCCTGAAAAAATCCTGAAAGCTGAAATCGACCCAATCGTTGGTCCTCAGCCTTATCAGGCACGTGAAATGGCATTTAAACTGGGTCTGGAAGGCGTTCAAGTAAAACAATTTACGCAAATCTTCCTGGGTCTGGCGAAAATGTTCGAAGACCTTGACCTGGCGCTGATCGAAATCAACCCGCTGGTAATCAAGACCGACGGTAACCTGCACTGCCTTGACGCCAAACTGGGCGTAGACGGTAACGCACTGTATCGTCAGAAGAAAGTGAAAGAAATGCACGATCCTTCACAGGAAGATGCCCGTGAAGCACACGCTGCCTCTTTCGAGCTGAACTACGTTGCACTTGACGGTAACGTTGGCTGTATGGTTAACGGTGCAGGTCTGGCCATGGGTACCATGGACATCGTAAACCTGCACGGCGGTAAGCCTGCAAACTTCCTGGATGTAGGTGGCGGCGCGACTAAAGAGCGTGTAGCTGAAGCATTCAAAATCATTCTGTCTGACAGCAATGTTAAAGCAGTACTGGTAAACATCTTCGGTGGTATCGTGCGTTGTGACATGATCGCTGAAGGTATCATCGGCGCAGTAAAAGAAGTAGGCGTTGAAGTACCGGTTGTTGTACGTCTTGAAGGTACAAATGCTGATCTTGGCCGTGAAGTTCTTGCTAACTCAGGTCTGGATATCATCGCTGCTGAATCGCTGACTGATGCAGCAGAAAAAGTTGTTGCTGCAGCGGAGGGCAAATAATGTCAGTTTTAATTAATAAAGACACCAAAGTAATCTGTCAGGGTTTCACTGGTGGTCAGGGTACTTTCCACTCTGAACAGGCTCTTGCTTACGGTACGCAAATGGTTGGCGGTGTAACGCCGGGCAAAGGCGGTACTGAGCACTTAGGTCTGCCAGTATTCAATACTGTACGTGACGCGGTAGAAGCGACGGGTGCGACTGCATCTGTTATCTACGTACCGGCTCCTTTCTGTAAAGATTCAATCGTTGAAGCGGCTGATGCTGGCATCGAGCTGATTGTTTGTATCACTGAAGGTATCCCTACGCTGGACATGCTTTACGTTAAAGAATACGTAAATGCGAAAGGCGTTCGCATGATCGGTCCTAACTGTCCGGGTGTTATCACTCCGGGTGAGTGTAAGATTGGTATCATGCCTGGTCACATCCACAAGCCTGGTAAAGTAGGTATCGTTTCCCGCTCTGGTACACTGACGTACGAAGCGGTTAAACAAACTACTGACGAAGGTTTCGGCCAGTCTACCTGTGTTGGTATCGGTGGTGACCCAATCCCTGGTTCTAACTTCATCGACATCCTGAAAATGTTCCAGGACGATCCACAGACTGAAGCGATTGTTATGATCGGTGAAATCGGTGGTACTGCAGAAGAAGAAGCGGCAGCGTTTATCAAAGAAAACGTAACCAAGCCGGTTGTTTCTTACATCGCGGGTGTTACTGCTCCTCCGGGTAAACGCATGGGCCACGCCGGTGCAATTATCGCAGGTGGTAAAGGTACTGCAGACGACAAATTCGCAGCCCTTGAAGCAGCAGGCGTTAAGACTGTTCGCTCACTGGCTGACATCGGTAAAGCACTGCGCGAGCAGACTGGCTGGTAAGCCTTGCTTTTTGATGATTATAAAGCCCGCTAATAGCGGGCTTTTTTAATATAAATCAATGGTTACTCTTTCTGATCCTGTATCGTGAACTATAGTTATCGCTATATCCAGCCTGTTCATGATGAATTGAAGGATGCCTATGTTTTTTGGAAAGAAGAAAACCACTACTACTCAGGTTACTTCGTCAGTACTGACCCGTTCAAAAAGTCTGCAAAGTAATCAAATTTCTGAATCATTTCTCAGAGAGCTGGCATTCGATGAAGGCACGGCGCTGATTATTGCTTTTGTCTCTCCTCACCTTGATTTTGCATCTGTAAGCAGACAGATAACCCAAACCGCCAGCTTCTGTAAACATGTCATCTCAATCATGACTTCAGGTGAGTTAGGTGGCGGCACGACACTTTACCATCCTGCTCCGGCGCGGTGGGACAACATTGTTATCCATAGTTTTTCTTCTGCACTGATAAGTCAAATCAGTATTCACGGCGTGCCTTTATACAGTGATGATATTAAGAAGGGTAAGCCGGTAAAGCCACCTGCTGAGCGGGTTAAACGCATCGCATCAGAGTTAACCAAAGTAAACGTACCTTTTGATATAGGTAGCAGGGACACCTTTGCCTTGACCTATTTTGACGGCATAACTGCCAGTGAGGATTTTTTCACTCAGGCTTTGTACAAAGTGAAACGGTTCCCCTGTTTCTTCATAGGTGGCAGTGCAGGGGGAAAGCTGGATTTTAAACAGGCTGACATTGCCCTTAACGGAGAAATAAAATCAAATCAGGTTTTACTCACATTTTGTAAGTTATCCCGAAACTACCGTTACGGGATCATGAAAAGCCATAACTTTGTGACCACGGGTACGGGTTTTACCGTGGCCAAATTCGACCCGCTTACCCGAACCCTGCATTCAGTACTTGATAAAGATATGTCGCTGCGCACACCAGTTGATGCATTAGCGCGGCATTTTAAATGTTCTGCCGGAGAACTGGACAGCAAACTGACCAGTCACTCATTCGGTATTGATATCGACAAGAGTATTTATATCCGCTCTGTAGCTTCAATCAATGATGATGGCAGCATCCGTTTCTTCAGCGATATGGGGTTTGGCGAATACTTACAACTGGTTAAGGCTACAGATTTTAAGCAATCTTTGCAGCGGGACTTTGATAATTTTCTGAGAGGGAAAAACGGAAAACCTGTGGCGCTGATTGCCAATGACTGTATTTTAAGGCGATTAAACAATCCGGATAATTTAAGCGGGATTGGTACATTTGATCAGGTGGTTGTGTCAGGTTTTTCCACATTTGGTGAATATCTGGGCTTACACCAGAATCAGACGGTAACGGCCATCGGTTTCTTCAAACATGATGAGCAACAGTCATATTTTGATGAATATGTTACCAATTTCCCGTTTCACCTGGCTGCATTTTCAAATTATCACATGCAGGCAAAACTTATCAGTATGAGCAATATCAATATGTTGCAGAGCAAGTTAATTGAGCAGACAGAGAAATTCCATCCCTTACTCAAAGAATCTACCGGACAGTTAAAGTTTGTTGCATCTCAGGCCAGTGATTCAGCAAACCGTCAGTTAGAGCTTGGAAAGCAATTTGATTTCTTCATGCAACAAATTGCCCGTCAGGAGCATGAACGTGCTGAATTATCTGGTGGTATGGACAGGCTCCGTGAAAGTGCAGAGAAGATTGTAAACATTATTCAGTCTATCAGCGGTATTGCCGAACAAACTAACTTACTGGCGTTAAATGCAGCGATTGAGGCTGCACGTGCAGGTGAAGCCGGGCGTGGTTTTGCTGTTGTGGCTGACGAAGTCAGAGCGCTCAGTCAGCGTACCCAGTCAAGTCTTAAAGAAACCGGCGATACGATCAATGAAGTCTCTGCGTCTATAGACGGGATATCCTCTGCTATCGACAGTATTAACGGATTGCTACAGGAAATTGAGTCCGGATCGGTAAGTTTAAGCAGCGAATTAGCGGCCTTATCGGAGTCTTCTTCCGGTGCAAGTCAACGTGCTGAAGAAGGCATTAAGCGGGCAGATGCTGCATACAGTCAGATGCAGGAAATTGAAGCCGAAACACAATTGATAGATAAACTGAATCAGCTTGCTAAATCTCAATAGAATAAATGGCCGGTAAATCGATTTTGCCGGCTGTTCCTCTTACAGGCATACCGTTTTTACATCTGTGAAAACAAGTCCTCTCAGTTATCACATTTGCGCCAATAAACTTAATCGATACAGTCCGCTATTTTAAAAGGTTTTGAGAGACAGCTGGTCATCCGGTTGCCACTCCGACAGCATTACTACAATGTTAAGTTATTGTTTTAATTGTTTTATGAATACGTATGCAGATGATTGAGCAATTTTTATCTTCCCGATAGGATGCACGCGACACAGAGAATTGTCATTTAACGGTAATAAAAATAACTAATGGCGTTCTCAGGAACTGTTTCGCGGCGGGCCCCAACCAGTGTACCGGCAGCCCATTCTGGCGGTATGTTACCGCCGCGATAACAGATTGCCCGCATAACCTTAGGGAAAGATTGATGACACAATTTAAACCAAATTTAATTCAAATGGCGATGATCGCCACCGGATTATCCCTTACCTCTGTACCCGTATTCGCACAATCTGATGACACTCAGGCGGAAGATAATGTAGAAGTTATTCAGGTTTCAGGGATCCGCGGAAGCCTTCAGCGTGCTCAGGCTATCAAGATGGACAGCACCTCTATCGTTGAAGCGTTGTCAGCAGAAGATATCGGTAAACTGCCTGACACCAGTATTGCAGAATCATTGTCCCGTTTGCCCGGTCTTGCGGGTGAACGTCGTAACGGACGTACCAGCGGTATTTCAGTCCGCGGTTTTAACGAGAACTATGTAGGTACATCTCTTAACGGTCGTGAACTGTTAGGTATGGGTGACAACCGTGGTGTTGAATTCGACCTTTATCCTACAGAAATCATTTCTAACATTCTGGTGTATAAAACACCTGAAGCCGGCATGACTACGCAAAACATTGGCGGTTCTATTGATTTGCAAACCGTTAAGCCGTTATCTGCAGAAAGTACTGTTACCCTCAACGGTACATTAGAAAAGAACAAGGAAGATGCCGCTAACCCTGACTTTGATAATCAGGGACACCGTTTGTCTTTTAACTTCGTTGATCAATTTCTTGATAATACGTTAGGTGTGGCGCTTACGGTTGCGACCATGGAATCTCCACGTCAGGAACAACAGTTCCGTGGCTGGGGTTATGCTGATGCGAATCCGGATAAAGCGGCCAGCGGTGTTGATGTGCCGGAAGGAACACTGGTTCTTGGCGGTCATGACTCCTTTGCCCGTTCTGCCATGATGAACCGTGATTCTGTCGCTGCTGTAATTCAATGGGCTCCGCAGGATCAATTAAATATTCAGTTCGACGCCCTGTATATCGACTTCCTCGAAGATGATGCCCGTCGCGGTGTTGAAGAAGGTGGCGCAGAGTGGGGAACCGGTGACTACACGATTACCGGCGTTGAAGATGGCCTGGTGTCTTCGGGCTATTACGATGGCTTCTACAGTGTGGTACGCAACGATGTACGCCGGCAGGAAGCTGAGCTGAAAACCTTTGGTTTAAATGTTGAGTACATGCTCAATAATGACTGGAGCATCACAGCAGATATTTCAACCGGCAGTGTCGATAAAACCATTACAGACGTAGAAAGTTACTCCGGTGTGGGCCGTACCGGTATTGACGGACGTCCCATGACAGCACGTTCGTGGGAAATGACATCCACCGGCGTAATGTATTCAGATCATCCTGAAATTGCGCCGGTTGATTTAACCGACGCCAGCCTGATCACACTGGCAGGACCGCAGACATGGGGTGCTCCCATTGTTGGTGGTGACGCCCAGGATGGCTTTGTTAACCAGCCTGTATTTGAAGAGAGCCTGGATTCCTTCCGTCTTTCTACTGAAGGTTTTGTGGAATGGGGAATTTTCTCCGGTCTGGAAGTCGGCATGGTGTATTCTGACCGTGAAAAATCTAAGGTAAATAACGGCGCTTATCTGACAGCTCCGTCTTATCCTGATGATGCAGCTATTCCTGAAGTACTTGGTGTTGTCTCCCTTGATTTCATAGGCATCAATGGTGTGCTGGCGTACGATTCTATTGGCTTGTATGACAGCGGATATTACATTGCCACAGACGCAAAACTGGTTGATGCCGGTCGTCTGGGTGATACATACACCGTGAATGAAAAACTCACCACATTGTACGGAAAACTGGATATTGATACCTCTGTAGACGATATCTACATCCGCGGTAATGTGGGTGTTCAGGTTGTGCGTGCCGATCAAAGTTCTCAGGGCTTCAGTACTTCCGTTAATCAGGATGGCCTGGTGGAAGCTGTGCCTGTTACGGGCGGGACCGATTACACCGATGTATTGCCGACTCTGAACCTCAGCGCAGAATTTGCCGAAGGCCAATTTCTGAGAATGGGATTAAGTAAAGTTCTGACCCGTCCGCGTATGGATGATATGCGTCCGAATACTCAGGTGACTTTCTCTTATAACAACACCAATATTCTTTCCAATAATGTTGAGAACGGTCCTTGGGGTGGCAGCTCCGGAAACCCTGAGTTGCGTCCTTACGAAGCAAATCAGTTCGACTTGTCCTACGAGAATTATTTTGCTGATACTGGTTACGTAGCCTTGTCTTATTTCTTTAAAGACATTAAGAACTGGCATCGCGAGAACGGATTATTGTCTGACTTTACTCAGGACTACATTCCGGAAATTCACCATACCCAGGATGAAGCCGCATTAGCTCCGGTGTTGTTCGAAGGCTATAAAACCAAGCCTCAGGACGGCTTTGAAGGTCTGGTCCGCGGTTATGAGATCCAGATGAGTCTGCCGGGTGATCTTATTGCTGATGCACTGTCCGGATTTGGTGTGTTTGCCAGTGCTACATTCATGGACGGTCATGCTGACGCCGCCGGTGAGGGTGGTGAAACACGGATCCCGGGATTATCCGATGAAAACTACAGCCTGACTGTTTTCTACGAAAACAGTGGTTTCGAAGTGCGGGTAGCCGGTACCAAACGTTCTGATTATCTTACAGAAGCCCGTGGTCTGAGTCTGGCACTGTCTGATACCACCAATCAGGGTGGTACCTTCATCGACGCGCAGATTGGCTATGACTTCAGTGAGTCTGGAATTGAATCGCTGGAAGGGCTGCGCGTCACATTACAGGCTCAAAACCTGACCGACGAAGACGATATTCAGACATCGGGAACTGACAGCCGTCAGGTCCTGCTGTATCAGGCTTACGGTGCTAACTATCTGTTAGGATTCAATTACACCTTCTAATCAGCTTCTTAGCCGATAACCTCTGATTAAACCGTCTGTACGTGAGTGCAGACGGTTTTTTTAATTACAGCCATCGATTTTTCCCGTCTGCAAAATTTACCCTGCCCGGATAATATTTCCCTATTAACGGGGGAGACATCACATACTGGTGCACATCCCGCTAGCGTTTTAATCTGCAGTTTTCTTATTAAGCTTCTGTTTTAGTTATTCATTTCATTAGTCATGGAACCGCTGCACGATTGGTACAATATATGCTGGTCATACCAGATAGAGAGTGAAAGACAGGAATAAAAAATGAGCGGGATTAAATCAGCACTGGTAGTCGAAGGCGGGGCAATGCGCGGGATCTTTGCCGCAGGTGTGCTCGACAAATTCATGGAAGAAAAACACTACGGATTTGATTTCGCCATCGGTGTTTCCGCAGGTGCAACAAACCTTTCTACCTATGTGTCCGGTGCACAGGGTCTGAGTAAGAAAATCATCACTGAGTTTGCAACGAAAGCCGAATTTTTCAGCCCCCTTCGTTTTATCAAAGGGGGTCATATGACAGATGTCCACTGGTTATGGCATCACGCGAAAACGGTTTTAGGCATACCTGTACCGGGTGAACAGAGTGCAATTCCCCTCTACGTAGGTGTGACAAATACACAAACCGGCAAATGTGAATATCACCTGGCCACACCGGACACCGTTGACACACTGATGGTAGCATCATGTGCCATACCTACAGCGTTCAGGGAACAACCGGTTATCGATGGCGTACCTTATGTAGACGGTGGAGTAGGAGATTCAATACCGGTTAAACATGCCTACGGGATGGGAGCCAGAGACATTACCGTGGTGCTGTCACAGCCTGCGGGATTTTCCAAGCCTGAAGTGAAAAACGCCTGGTTACTGACTAAGCTCTACGGTCATCAGCCTGCTTTGCTCGAAACCATGCTTCAGCGGGCGCGCATGTATAATGAAACGCTGGCCTTTCTGAATAATCCTCCTGACGATTGTAAAATCACCGTTATTGCACCGGATGCAGGATTTTGTGTAAAACGACTCACGATGGATAAGCGTAAGCTATTACTTGGCTATGCGCAGGGAAGAAGGATGGCCAGACGGCTGTTATCCTCCCGTAAAAAGCTCGCAGCATAACAGTAAATATTTTTTCTTTGCCTGCTGGTTAAGCGGATTGCTTTTTGCGATACTGCCGCGGTTTTTCCAGCGGGGTACTTAATGTCATCGTCAAAACTTTCATATATCGGTCTGGTTAACCCGAAAAGTCCGGTGAATGTGGCCTCAGTGCTCCGTGGCGCGGGTTGTTTTAATGCCAGCGCTGTGTATTACACCGGTGAACGGTATACCCGGGCCAGAGAGTTCTATGCGGACACCAAAGACATACATAAACAAATACCCGTTGAGGCTGTTCCTGATTTGCAACAGGTCATCCCCGAAGGCACAAAAGTTGTTGTAATTGAACTGGTTGAAGGGGCAATTCCGCTACCTGAATATCAGCATCCGGCTAACGCATTTTATATATTCGGGCCCGAGGACGGTTCCGTGCCTGCCAGTCTGGTTGCGCGGGCCGATGATGTTGTTTATGTGCCAACGACAGGTTGTATGAATCTGGCTGCGACAGCGAATGTCGTGCTTTATGACCGGCTTGCAAAAAGTCAGTATCAGCATGGTGACGAGCTAATAAGAGCTTCGCGGGACCGTAATAACCAGTTACGGACTGGGAAATCCTGAGGTCTTGTAAAACGGTGTTTCCATATGGCTACACCCTGATAACCATATCTTTGAAAGTGTCAGAGTTTTTTACGATCTTACGCTCAGATCCGGATCTTGTGACACGGGATCTAAAAATATCTCACCCTCAATTAAATTAATTTATGCTTATAAATTTGCCTGAGCTGAACGAAATTTCGGCAGGTTTTTCATAGGTTTAGATTCGCCGGTTACAATTAATAACAAATTAAATCATACAGTTATGAAATTAGTTTTCATTTTGCGTTAAAAAACTGAAGTTTAAGTCTTACTTAAAAATATTATTAATACTCTTTGATAGTATTGCGGGTTCATAACTATTTTCGGTGATCCTGATAAAGTGGTCTGAAACTTGTTTAAGAAAGTACGCAATGGGTTTATACAAAAAATACAAAAACCTATAGAAGTTGACGCTGTAAGTATGCATTTGAGTTGTGGCATTAATAATTATAATCCGTTATTCAACTGATCTCACAGGGTGACTCTCACACCTCACGGGTGTGGTTTGTTTGGTTAGTCACGGAAGCACCAAGTAAGACTCATTAATAGAATAAAAAATCCTCTTTCGAATCGTTGGGAGTCAGAGTGAAACGTCGCTTGTTAAACGCTTTTAAAAAAGTGCATCAAGTACCTGGTGTCAAACATATGGTGAAGCCTCTTGTCAGGCGCCAGATGAACAAAGCCATAGATGCAGCCGCCAATCACTTCTTTGAGCACTTTACCCTTGTTGTGGCAAATGAAGAAAAAGATCAGAGAGCCTGTTTTCGTACACGCCATCAGGTGTACTGCGAGGAAATGGGGTTTGAGGAAGTGCGTCAAACCAAAATGGAGTTTGACGAATTCGATGAATATGCGATCAGCTGTTATATACAGCACAAGGCCACCGGAGATTGCGCTGGTACTATCCGCGTGGTTATGCCTCAGCACAGTGGACAGGTACTGCCGATAGAGCAAAATTGTGCAGATGCCATCCGGATGGATGAAAACAGTCCGTCCCGCTTGCCTCGCCACTCGGTGTGTGAAATTTCCCGCCTGGCGATTCCAAAACGCTTTCGCCGTCGCGAAACAGATACAAATCTTTCTCCGGTGACGGGTAAGTCACTCGACAAAGGTTTTAAAAGAACCAAACCCGATCGAAATTTCCCTTATCTCACACTGGCACTGTATTTCTTTGCAGCAACAATTTGTGTGCTGAGGGATGTAGAAAATGTATACGTTATGATGGAGCCGAAACTGGCCAGAAGTCTGCGTATGCTGGGCATCGAATTCAATCAGCTTGGTCAGGTTATTGAATATCATGGTAAGCGTGCAGCGTACCGCTTATCTCCGGAAGAGTTTTTCCATCAAATCTCACCGTCGCTGCATCGTTTCTACCGAAAAATTATGAAAGAGCTGGAAGATGTACCGAACTTTGGTTCAATCCACAAACCAGTACCTTCCACATTGACAGGAAAAGGGCAAAAAACACGCGCTGCTTAATTATGAATACGTATGTTTGTTGCTGAAAAAGACCGGGTCGTTATGCTCGGTTTTTTTATGCATGGAGTTTGCTGTCGTGCCTGCCACTTTACTTTCTTTCCGGCTTCCCGCCATACTGATATGTGTTATTACTTCCAGTTTATTTGTTGTTGCCTGTCAAACAGAACCTGAGGCCCCGATGACAACAACCCCGTTAAAGTCCAACGATACAAAAATAGATACCGCTGAAAAGCTGGTAATCTATCAGGTGTTCACCCGATTGTTCGGTAACACCAATACGACCAACAAGCCCTGGGGAACCATTGAAGAAAACGGGTCGGGCAAATTCAGTGATTTTTCGGAAAAGGCGCTGGATGAAATCAGCGCGCTTGGCGCAAACTGGATATGGTATACCGGTGTTCCCCATCACGCTTCTGTGACAGATTATTCTGCTTACGGCATTGCAGGGGACGATCCTGATGTGGTCAAAGGAAGAGCCGGTTCGCCTTACGCAGTGCGGGATTATTACAATGTGGACCCGGATCTTGCAGATGATCCGGCCAGCCGGCTTGAGGAGTTTGAAGCACTGATCTCCCGTACTCACGCAGCCGGCCTCAAGGTCATGATTGACATTGTGCCTAACCATGTTGCCAGACAGTACTATTCAGTAGTGAGACCACAGAGCAGCTTTGGCGCCAGTGACAACACATCGGTCAGCTACAGTAAAAACAATAATTTTTACTATATCCCGGGAGAACCTTTTGAGGTCCCGGATTTCACCCCGGCAACAAAACCGTTAGGTGGTGCAGCACATCCTCTGGCAGACGGTCATTTTGATGAATCACCGGCCCGCTGGACAGGTAATGGTTCCCGTAATGCTAAACCTGATGTCAACGACTGGTATGAAACCGTTAAAATTAACTACGGTGTTACGCCGTCGGGTGACCATGAATTCCCTGATGTACCGGAAGAGCTGCGTTTTGCGCCGGCTCAGGCTCACTATCAGTACTGGTCTGACAAAGTTGTACCGGATTCGTGGGTAAAGTTTAAAGATATCACACAGTACTGGCTGGATAAGGGCGTAGACGGTTTTCGCTATGACATGGCTGAAATGGTGCCGGTTGCGTTCTGGTCATATTTGAACAGTCACATTAAGCACACTTCCGCGGATGCGGTATTGCTTGCTGAAGTCTATCAGCCAGCGCTTTACCGTGACTATTTGCAGTTGGGTAAAATGGATTACCTGTATGACAAGGTGGATTTTTATGACTCACTTAAAGATGTTATGCAGGATAATGGCGATGTCGCAAAACTGGCTGAAATTCAGAAACAATACGGAGATATCCGTCAGCATCTTCTTCATTTTCTTGAAAACCATGATGAACAACGAATAGCCAGCCCAGAGTTTGCCGGTAATGCTGAGTCAGGCAAACCTGCTCTGGTTGTGTCTGCGCTTATCAGTGAGTCTCCGGTTTTGATTTACTTTGGTCAGGAAAATGGCGAAGACGGTAGTGAAGTCGCGGGATTCGGCCAGCCGTCCAGGACGTCTATTTTTGATTACATCGGGGTGCCGGCTCACCAGCGTTGGATGAATAACGGTAAATTTGATGGTGGACAATCAACCGGAGCAGAGCAGGCACTGCGCGATTATTATAAAACCGTACTGAATATCGCCGTTTCAACCCCGGCAGTGATATCCGGTAACTACCAGTCTTTACACCAGTCGTTAAAGGTAAACGGCCAGCTTTCCGACGCAAAAGTATTTGCTTTTGCGCGCTGGAACAATGATGACATTTTGATAAGTGTCAGTAATTTTTACAGTGAAAAAGAGGTGCTGGCAGAACTGGATTTGTCTGAATTACCCGCAGAATTTTCTGACTTAAGGGAGTTAGAAGATAAGTTGACCGGGGCCAGAGTGAAATCTGAAGGTAAGGACAGCAAACGAAGCATATCCTTTAAATTAACTCCGAATCAATCGGTTATATTAACCAGGTGAGGGTTATGCGTAACCTTTGTCTGGCCGGTACAAGGCGGACTGCTTTATCAGCCGCCATGTTTTCATGCCATCTCAGCGCATGCCGGGAAGAATGGTCATAAAGGAACAAACTGGAGTGCTGCACCACCACCGGGCGCAAGGTTCAGTTGTAATGTGTCTCCGCCTTTCAGCCGCTGACTCTTCATTTGCCAGGCTGAAGGGTTGGTTCGCCAGTGTGAATCTGCTGCATCCTCATAGCGTGTAACGAGGTATTCTTTACCCGGGACCAGAAAGTGCGTGGAAACAGTTAACTGTCTTTCTTCATGGTTTGTCACCGCGCCCAGATACCAGTTCTCAGAATGCCGGTCCTGTCTTGCAGTAACGAGAAATTCACCAATTTCTCCGTCCAGCGCCACAGAGGATTGCCAGTCGACGGGAACGTCTTCAATCCATTTAAATGCCGGATGGCCTTCATAGTTTTCCGGTAAATCAGCGGCCATCTGAAGCGGGCTGTACAGTACGACATACAATGCCAGTTGCTTTGCCAGCGTGCTGGGCACACGGTTATGAGGCCGGTGCTTCTGATAATCAAAATTGAAGATGCCGGGAGTAAAATCTATGGGGCCGGCCAGTCCCCTGGTGAAAGGAATGATCACCGTATGAGAGGGTAAATTACCGGTATCCGGACTGCCGCCGTTATATTCCATCCCCCGCACAGACTCCCGCGTCATGATATTTGGCCATGTCCGGCTTAAGCCGGTACCTTTGATGGTTTCATGGGCGTTCACCATCACGCCGTGCTCAGCGGCTGTTCGTACAACACGGTTAAAATGCCGCACCATAAACTGACCATGATGCCATTCTTTCCCTTCCAGCCGTGTACCCACATAACCCATTTTCACTGAACCGATCCCCAGGTCCCGGTAATACGCGAAAGCGTCCTCCATCTGGTTTTCATACCAGCTTATTCCTGCGGCGGTTTCATGATGGCCGGTAATAGTCACGCCTTTTGATGCGGCATAACGGGTGACTTCCTGTAAATCAAACCCCTCTACCGGTGTGGTAAAACTGAAGGTAGGTTTTCTTTGCCACCATTCACCTTCCCAGCCTTTATTCCAACCCTCAATCAGCACACTGTCAATGTGATGGGCGGCGGCAAAATCGATGTATGTCTTAGCCCGCTCTGTGGTTGCTCCCTGATTTTCTCCCGGTGACCAGCTTTTTTCTCCGGTGTGCATTTCCCACCAGATCCCCATGTATTTGCCGGGTTTGATATAACTGGTATTGGTGTCCGGTGCGGGCGGCGCATTCAGGTTAAGTAAAATATCCGAATTCAGTAAATCTGCCGCTTTTGTGCCAACCTGAATAACCCGCCATGGCGTGAAAAAAGGTGTTTGCACGTAGGCTTTATCACCGTTTGCCCAGGGAACCAGGTCGGCATTAAAAATGATTTGATTGTCATCGATATTTTTCAGCACCATGGACGGGTAATCAATTAATGCCGCTTCATGAATTGCCATCACCACATCGTCGTCTTCCAGCGTCAGTGGTGTATGAACCACATCAGCACTGCTCAGAGCGGATTCACTGTACTGGTATTCATAACGCTGATTACGGTATGCCGGTATCCACCAGGCGCGGAAATTTCTGTCAAAGGCGAATGTGGTATGCTCTTTAGTAATCGTCAACCGGTTGAGATCCTGTTGCTGCGGGATAAAATAACGGAAAGCGATGCCGTCGTTCCACGCTTTGAAGATAATGGAGAACCGGCGCTCAGAAGTACCTGTCTCTTTCACGTTAACGGTCAGTGCGTTGTGTTTGTCATCAATAAACCTGCGCTCACCCCACACGGTCTCCCATTGTTCATCATAACTGTCTGTTTCTGTGGATTCTGTAGTCAGGTTCATAGCCAGAGAAGCCTGGTGTTTAAATGAGAACCCCAGACTGGAAGGCCGGATCAACGGGCTTCCGTCTGATGACAGGGCATACGACACACCTTTCTCATCAACAGACACCGTTACCAGCAGCTTATTATCCGGTGAACGTAACTCATGCGTCTGAGCGGCCAGTGTGTTACTGCAAAGAAGCAGGAGCAGAACGAGTACAGATTTAGACATAGGTGTGCACCGTGAGTGATTTATACCAGTGGGTGAGCAGGGGATCTGCGTGCAATGTCTTTAAGATACGCACTGTGATCGGGGAAATTTAACAGACAGCCTTTAAAGAATGCCTCAGTGTCATTGTCCTTGTAGAGATCACCCCGTCCGGGCTGCTGTTTAGTCAGCGGAGGAAAGATGCCATATCCGGCGAGCAGGCAGTGCCATGATGTAATGCCAAAGTGAGACTGAATGTTCTGCCGTTGAATTTCTGCCGGGAAATCGCCTTTGCGGTACCAGACATCAAGCAGTTGCAACAGGGATTCAGACAAAGCCATATTATTACGGTTTTCCCGCCAGTATGCCGAGTCGTCGCGGGTATTGAGTTTGTAATGGGCGACAATGTAATCCCTTACTCCTGAAAACCTTTCAGTGACGTCTTTATTAAACTTGTCCTGTAAAGCGGGACTGAAGTTACCCTGTTCATAATCTTCTATGAAAAATTCAACGGATAACTGCACCAGATGCAAAGCTGTGGCTTCAAGGGGTTCAATAAATCCCTGCGCCAGCCCCAGTGCCAGACAATTCTTGTGCCAGTGCTTTTCAACCTGACCAACACGCATAGACAGGAACCGCACGTCACCTTCGTTGTCCTGCACGGAAAGGTGCCGGCGAAGTTCAGCCTCTGCTTTATCATCGGTGAGATGAGCTGAAGAAAAGACATAACCGTTTCCGGTACGGCTGCTTAACGGGATAGACCACGCCCAGCCGTTGCTGAGCGCTGTAGACGTTGTTTCCACCGGCAGTTGCGCCTGCGCCGGTGTAGCCAGTACCGCAGCCCTGTCGTTAAACAGGTTTTCGCCGAACGGATTAAAGCGGATATCCAGTGTCTGTTGTAACAACAAAGAACGGAAGCCGGTACAGTCGATGAAAAAATCACCTTCAACCATCTCGCCGGATTGCAATTTCAGCGATGTAATATGGCCTGAAAGACTGGTAATGACATCGTCAATTTTCCCTTCAATGTGATTTACACCCAGGCAGACGGCATGGCGTTTCAGATACCGGCCCAGCAAGGCGGAATCAAAATGGTAACCATATTCGATACGAAAAGGGAACGAGGGCGGCGTTACCGGGGCTTTACCTGCCCCGGACAGCCACCCGTTCAGCAGAAATTGTTCAGGGGTAACGTTCACGTCCAGGCCCAGCCGGCGGTTGTGGCAATTCACATGAAAGGGGCGCTCTGTGAATGCATCCGGTTGTGAGATGAACGGATGACTGTAACTGTCAGGCCCGTTTTGGGGACTCCAGCCTTTAAACCGGATATTCACCTTATACGTGGCGTTGCAGGCTGGCATCCAGTCACTTTCTGCAATGTTAAGGTCACTGAAAAAGCGTTTCAGTGTAGGAGTTGAACCTTCTCCCACGCCCACGGTGGCAATATCAGCCGATTCCACCAGCGTAATGCTTACCGGCTTATCACGCCAGTGGTGCGCCATGAGGCAGGCAGCAATCCAGCCGGCGGTGCCGCCACCGGCGATAACAATACGATGAGGCGCTGACATTATTGAGTAAACCGTTTGAGAAATTCATCATGGGGAAGCATCTGTGTAAGAGGCTGCTGTTTTGCCTGTAATACTTTTCCCATGACATCGAGTAATTGGGGGACGGTTTGTGTATTGGCTGCAGGATGATGATCCCGCGGCATTATCCCCTGGCCCGCCATGACCTGAAGCCAGGAGGCATCACGGAAGATATCGTTCTGTTCGTTAAAGATGGTGGCGGTATCTTTAAACGCGTTGATTTTCTGCTCCAGTCTCGCAGGAATGGACATGGTTTGCATATCCCGCCAGAATTCAGAGTCATCACGTTCGTTTACCACATAATGCAAAATGATAAAGTCGCGGATGGTTTCAAATTCTTCCTTCGATTCCGCGTTATACATGGTCTCCATCGAAGGATTAATTTCCTTATGCGGAAACATCTTCAGTAACCTCACCAAGCCGCTTTGGATAAGATGAATGCTGGTCGATTCCAGAGGTTCAAGGAACCCGCTGGACAAACCGATCCCGATCACATTTTTTGACCATTGCTTTACGGTCCGGCCAGTGCGGAAACTGATTTTCCGGGGTTCATCCAGTGCCGGCGTATCCAGGTTTGTCATCAGCAACTCCCTGGCTTTGTCATCGTCCATATATTTTGAACTGTACACCAGTCCATTACCGTTACGATGGGTGAGGGGGATACGCCATTGCCAGCCCGTTGAACGTGCTATGCTGCGGGTGAACGGAGCGGTATGCTCATGCCTTTGTGACGGCACTGCCCACGCCCGGTCTGCACATAACCAGTGAGACCAGTCCTCGTATTCTGTACCAAGCGTCTTTTGTAAAAGCAGACCGCGCATACCGGTGCAATCCAAAAATAAATCGCCGGCAATCTGCTCACCACTTTTTAACTGCAGTGCTTCCACAAAGCCCGTGGTTGCATTCTGCTTCACATATTCAATAGTGCCTTCTGCGCGTTTTACGCCGGCGTTTTCTGCCATGCGTCTTAAGAACTGACCATACAGGGTGGCATCGAAATGATAGGCATAAGGTAATTGATACACCGGATTATCAGTCTGAATTTTATTAAACTTTCCTTCCAGACAAGCCAGGTAATTCAGATCGAAATCCCACAATGACTGTGTCAGCCCGTTTTGTGCCGCCCGTAACCAGTAGTGCTGGAAGCCGACAAAGCCCAGTGTGGCGCCAGGTGCACCGAATGTGTGGTAATAGCTGCTGCCTTCCTGCTTCCAGTTTTCAAAGCGGATAGCCAGCTTTATGCTGGCGTGGGTTTCTTTAAGAAACGCTTTTTCATCCAGACCAAGATATTGATTAAAGGTTTGAATAGGGGGAATGGTTGCTTCACCGACACCGATGATGCCAATATCTTCTGATTCAATCAGCTCTACTTCGATGTTGTCTGCGAGGACTTTCTTAAACAGAGCGGCTGCCATCCAGCCTGCGGTGCCTCCGCCGGCAATGACTAATTTGCGCACACCTGAGGTCATTCAGTAATCCGTTGATGTTATTGATATTAAATTTACTATAAACACTTTCGTAACCGTTTTTGTAGTAAAAGCTGCTACGAAAATATTTAAAAAGAAGGGCGGCAGTAAAGCTGCCGCCCGGATTGATTAATAGAAGGAGTAGTTGAAGTTCAGCATATAAGAAGGTCCGAACTCCCGTCTCAGGGTGACGAAACCATTCGAATCGCGGGTCTCTTCTTTTTCATCGGTCAGGTTCGTTCCCTGCAGAGATATACGCAATCCTTCGAGGTATTCAATACCACTGCCTTCGAAGTCATAGCTGATTTGCGCATCCACCTGGGTAACCGCATCCCGTGTCGCACCTTCAATTTTGTTTGAACCGCCGCGCTGGTAGGTGAAGAATTCACCCCGGTCTGTCGCAGCAACACGCACTTCAAAGCCATTCATTTCGTAATAGGCAGTCAAAGACGTAACTCTTTCTGACTGACCGGGCACCGGTGAGTCATCTTCCAGAGTCGCATCAATGTATGTATAAGAAGCGGCGATACCAAAACCGTCCAGTACGTCACTCACCATACGCAGGGGTATCTGAGCGGTAACCTCAGCACCTTTTACGCTGCCGGTCAGACCATCTTCGAAGAATGAGAATGTACCTGTATCCGGTGGAGTGATGTAAGTGCCGGGCGCATAGACCGTGCCGTCCGGACCTACCAGCCCGTCGGCACCTACGGTTCTGTCATGGAATCCGGGAATGAAGTAATCTGCGCCATCATTGGTGGGATCGTTGGTGAAATCTATAGTCAGGTTACCGTCACGTGTCCAGTTAACCAGGTCTTTATAGAATAACGCCACAGACACATAACCCTCATCTTCAAAGTAGTTCTCGAAAGACAGGTCATAGTTATTCGCTTCCAAAGGACGAAGACGGGGGTTACCCTGGAACTTGGACCATGGTGTACCGTACTCGTCTACTGCCGCTTGTGTATTTGGAATAGCAATCAGGTTAATGTTCTGGTCGAATTTCACAAAGCCCGATGCTTTCATTTGATCGATACGGGCACGGCTGATGGTTTTATTGGCCGCAAAGCGGACAAACTGATTATCGCCCACTTCAACAGAAACGTTCAGGCTGGGCAGGAAGTGATTGTAATCGTCAGAAATATCCTGCTCACAATCTGCGTCGATCACGCCGTTATCATCGCCGTCACACACTTTGAAGTTTGCGCCGACAACACCGATATAGCCGGTCGAGCGCTGATCGGTCTGAACATACTGCCCACCGAAATTACCGGTGACAGGGAAATCACCGATTTCTGTTTCAAAATCAAATTTGGCAAACAGTGTGGTGACTTCTTCATACACTTTGTAGGTGTCGCCTAAACGGTCCGGCTCGAGCAGACCGGCATCATTTAATTCATACTCGCCATCGTTATATGGCGCAAAACCATCGTACGCTATCACATAGCCCATACCAGCCCAGGTAAGATCTGCCAGACCGTTGTACAGGTATGAAGACGGGATTGATTCTGAATTCGGATAGCTTGAAGCAGTAGCAAAGAAGCCTTTGTTATCCTTCGATTTGTAGCGGTCGCTGTATGCAACACCCACGTTTACCTTGTTTACAATGCCCCATTCAACAAAGCCCTCTGTTTCAAGACGAACCGTTGTCAGTTCCTCTTCAAAATCTGCATAGTTCAGGAAGCCATCCTGCGCGTTAATGAAGGTATAAGGTGTACCGTCTGCACGAAGAACGTCAGTATCGAACTGATCGGCAAGCGCCGCCATGCCGCCACCCCATTGCTGCGGACCGGTAAGTTGTAACAGGTTAGGATCGGAGAATGCATTCAGGCCGGTTGAACCGGTAAAGTAAATACCGTCAGGTCCCATCACAAAGTCACGGGTACGTTGATCGCCGGCAGCAATTTCAGCTCCGCTACGGGCAAGACCGGCATAAGATTCACCGCGCAGATCACGTTTACTGGAGCTGCTGTCAGCCACATCCAGTTTCACTGACCATTCATCATTCAACTGATAATCGATGTTCAGGCCCACTGTCGTCAGTTCACCGTCTTTCTGTGCAGGGTCAGTACGCAAAACCGGATTCGCGTTTGTCTGGGTACCGGTAGAATTTGCACCACTTCCGTTTAAAGAGCTGGCATCCAGTTCGAAGGGTTCGATGAAACCGCGGATCACACCGGAATCAGAGTAATCAATGCTAAGTACGTCTACCACAATGTCCAGATTGTCTGTGGGGCGCCACTGGAAGATTGCAGAAACGGTATCACGTTCCAGTACGCGGCTGATTGCCTGACTATCAAGACCGAAGGGCAGGGAAGCACCGTTGTTATCTCCGTAACCCCATACGCCGTATTTTCTCTCGTTACGGGGAGACTCCGTGGTGGCCAGAGCGACAGCAACACCGACCGTGTCATCGGCGAATTTTTCTACAAAAGACAAGGCATAGCGTTTGCCTGTATTGTCGAATTCAGGGTTATCAGAGTCATTGCCACCCATTTCATATACACCGGTGAAGGTGAGTGTTTCCTGTGCGGCCAGCGGTCTGACTGTTTGTAAATCAACAGTACCACCAATACCCTGAACCAGAAGGGATGCATCGGTGGTTTTATAAATGGTGGCACCGGTCATGATTTCAGAAGGGTATAAATCGTATTCAACACCACGGTTGTCACCGATACCAATTAACTCGCGGCCATTTAGCGACGTACCGACGAAATCTTCTTTAAAGCCCCGTACGGAAATACCGGACGTACGGCCACCTACACGCTCACCGGCCATACCGGGTAACCTTGCCAACGATTCAGCAATGGATGAATCCGGCAGCTTACCAATGTCTTCAGCAGAAATAGCTTCCACAATAGACGAGTTGTCCATTTTGATGGCCTGCGCACGCATCAGAGAGCCGCGAATACCTTTTACCGCGATAACCTCAACATCCTTAGCTTCTTCGTTATCTGTTTGTTGTGCCTGGATGACACCGGGGAAAAGTGCAGAGCTGACTGCGAGGGTCAGAAGTGCAGGTTTAAATAACTGTTTTTTGGTCATTTTTGTGTGCCCTTTCTCATTAACATGAATGTGCGTATGTGCAACATTAAATTAACAATAGTTTGGTTTTTACAGAACATCAAGTGAAAAACACAAAAATACTTAATCAATTAAGATTAGTGGGGCTTAAGAAATATTTGCAATCCTGTCCGGAAGTTAAAACCCGCTTAATTGATTCAGCGAAGCGCCGGATGCTGATATCTCAACCATGTCGCTGCCTGCAAGCACAACACAGCGTTCTGACATTCTGAAAGTTAGCAGCACTTTAAAAAGCATAGACGCTTTTTGGTGAAATGCGCTGAATACGTATGCAGAACATTGGCGCAGTCCGGGCATCCGGTTACTATCCCGAAAAGTTTAACGAAACATTAACAGCGCTTGTTAAAAAGCCGGAAGTATTACAATGAAAAAAGCAGCAACGGTGTACGGAGCCGTACTGGCAGCAAACTTACTCTGTGTACCTGCTTACGGTGTATCAGTGTCACCACCGGACTGGTGGGTGAACATGGCAGACTCCCGTTTACAACTGATGATCCGGGATAAGGATCTGGGCAAAGCAAATGTAAAAACCAGTTACCCGGGCGTTCACATTGATGATGTCCACCGGCCTTCAAATGCAGATTATATTTTTGTCGATCTCACGTTGTCAGACAACGTAAGACCGGGCGTCATTCCGTTTGAAATCACCAAAGAAAACGGCGGACGGGTGTCTTTCTCCTATGTGTTGCATGAACGTAAAAAAGGTTCAGCACAACGACAGGGCTATTCCGGAAAAGACACGATTTATCTGCTCACTCCTGACCGGTTCGCT